>CAJXJM010000175.1 GCA_913054205.1 uncultured Rhodospirillaceae bacterium | reverse complement strand
ATGAAAACCGCGTGGCATCCCGAATTTCCGACACCAAAAAGGGATCGGCGGGCGGCGCAAAATCTTCTTTCCGCATCTCATCTTCAACATCTTCGAAATGTGTCTCGCCGTCACCATCAGCATAAAGCCGGACATACCGCATTATATTTCCTTAACATTGTAATAAAGGTTCCAGGAACCTTTTATTGATATCTGCTTATTGGGCGTTTGAGGCCCAAATTCTCGCGCAAGGTTGTGCCTTCATACTCGGTTCTAAATAGTCCGCGGCGCTGGAGTTCCGGGATGACAAGATCGACAAATTCGTTCAGCGAGGCGGGCAACACCGGCGGCAAAATATTAAATCCATCCGCCCCGTCATTGGTGAGCCAGTCCTCCATAAAGTCTGCAATATGAGAAGGCGTGCCGGTCAGAACGAATTTGCCGCGGGCGCCAGCCACCCGCATTGCCAGTTCTCGGATGGTCAGTTTTTCCTCGCGGGCCATTGTCGTGAGTTCGTCGACGGTGCTTTTGCTGGCGTTGGTTTCGGGCAAATCAGGCAACGGACCATCCATGTCATAGTTCGACAAATCAACATACCCCAAGACCGTTCCGAGGATGGCTTGGGCCACAACAGGATCGATCATCTCTTGCATTTCCTGAAGCTTTTCTTCAGCTTCTGACATCGTTGGCGCAACCACAGGGCTCAGGCCCGGCAATACTTTGAGGTCTTCGGGAGCGCGGCCAAACTTTTCCATCCGGCCTTTGAGATTAGCATAGTAGGTCTGCGCCACTTCAATCGAATTTGGAGAGCAGAACGCCACCTCGGCATATTCGGCAGCGAGCTCCATACCAGCCTCCGACGCTCCCGCCTGCACAATCACCGGATGACCTTGCGGTGGGCGCGGCACATTCAAAGGCCCTTTGACGGAGAAATGCTCTCCCTTAAAATCCAACGTATGGAGTTTGTCTGGGTCGAAATAGAGGCCGCTTTCGACATCGCGCAAAAACGCATCGTCTTCCCAACTGTCCCAAAGGCCTTTGACCACTTCGGCAAATTCTCGGGCGCGGGCGTAGCGTTCTTCATGACTGTAATGCTGTTCCCGGCCAAAGTTCTGCGCTTCAGCATCCTGAACTGACGTGACTAAGTTCCAACCTGCCCGCCCGCCACTGATGTGATCGAGTGAGGCAAATTTCCGCGCGACATGATAGGGCTCGTTATAACTTGTTGAGGCTGTTGCCGTGAGGCCGATATGATCGGTCGCCATTGCCAAAGCAGAGAGCAGCGTGATCGGCTCAAAATTCGCGATATATTGGGCTGATCTTGAAAGCGCTTCAATGTTGGCGCGGCGGACAGCGACCGAGTCTTGAAAGAAGATCATATCCATCTTCCCGCGCTCGGCAGTCTGCGTTATCTCAACATAATGTTCGAGGTTAATACCCGCATCAATTTGCGCACCCGAATGCCGCCAGGACGCTACGTGATGTCCGGTGGGATTAAAAAATACACCGAGCCTCAACTTTGCGTCCTTAGCTGCCACGAAGTGTTACCCCACTTCAAAAATCTTCTGAGGCATTTCGTGGATGCTATCGCCCGGACCGTTTGAGCCAATGATATAGTTGTCGCAAATCCAGGAATAGACATTGCCGCGAATATATCCTGGATGACAGACGAGATTCATATTCTTCTCAATGTTCATCGGCTCATCTTTACGGATCAACGGACGCTCGACCATCTCATAGCCTTGACCATGGCAATAGAGGCGGGATTCAGGATCGCGGTCATTTTCGACCATAAACGCATTGTACTTATCCCAAATCTCCGCGCAGGGCGTGCCGGGTTTCATCAAATCGAGCGTAAAACGCTGAGCTTCCAGAGTGAAAGCCAATTCATCATGTTGCTCTTGGGTGGCTTCGCCCAAAACAATGGTCCGGCCAATTTCGGTGAAATACCCACCGGCGCCATTATTTTCCACCAGCATGTTAAAGCTGTCACCTTCCTGAATCACCCGGTCCTGGTTATGACGCGGGCCAATCGCCGCCGGCGTGCCGATTTGCCAAGACTGGCAGAGATAGACGCCCTGCTCGCTACCCATTTTATGACCGGCGTGGAGCGCCACCGCAGCAACGTCGGAATCTTTCATACCGGGTCTAATTTCTTTAATGACTGCTTCCATTGAGGCGACCTGCTGAGCTGCCGTGCCTCTAATCAACTCGATCTCTTCTTCACTTTTGATGACTTTGATCCGATCCATCAAATCAGAAGCTTCGACATAAGTCGCGTTGGGAAACTGGCGTTTCACATAATCAACCATGGCAAATGACATCTGATAGGTGCCGACCAAGCCAATGGTGCCGTCTTTGTAGGGTTCAATAGCTTTACACGCGAGCGCGGGATCATAATCATTGGTATAAGGTGCGCAGGCATAGGATGGTGTTGTCATCAGGGTTTTAACGCCCCGGTGAATACCGTCCGAGCCACCCACATCCAAATCCCGGACCATTTCGAAAGGCCCTTGATTGATCTGACTCATCGCATCATCGCGCGGGAAGACAATCGTCATCGGATAGCCATTGGTCGCTGGAACATCGGTGACATATTTTGTGTAGCCGCCCATGTGGTCGTTATTGTTCTGCATCAGCAGGACATCAATGCCCTGCTCTTCCATGGCGCTGCGGATCGCCGCCCAGCGGCGTTCAAGCTCTTTCGTGGAAATTGGCTTATTAATGCGTTCCGACATCTCATTCATATTACTTCTCCATTTATCTTTATTGCTGATTTCAGCTTTATTTTTCTACGACATTTATCATTTGATCGAGCTTGCCATCTACATAGGCACGCAAGTTTGGTTCAATCACCGTTAGAATGCGCTCTGCATACATATCGCTACGACCACCGGTAAACGGTGTCATAAAAACGTTGTCCATATCCCAAAGCGGACTTTCATCCGGCAAGGGTGCTACTTCATAAACATCAAGACCCGCCGCTGCAATTTCGCCGCCGTTCAAGGCTTTGATAAGCGCCGTCTCATCAACAACGCCGCCGCGCGCAACATTGATCAGGCAAGCTGTTGATTTCATGGCCTTGAATGTATCGGCATTTACGATCTTATCGGTGTCTGCGCTATAGGGCAGCAAGACGACAAGGAAATCTACATCGGCGACGGCCTCCGCCATGTCGTCCCGAGAAAAAACCTTATCGATTCCTTCAACCGGACGATCAGTTCTGGAAATTCCATAAACAGTCATGCCCAGCGCTTTAAAGGTGCGAGCCATATGTTCGGCAATCGCGCCCAAACCTAAAATTGCGACTTTCCGCGTATCCAAAACTTTGGGCAGAAAGCGATCAAATACATGATCTCGCTGATTTTTGGTCAGACGCCTAACTTCACGATAGAGTGCCAGCATATGAAGCAGCGTTGTTTCCGTCATTTGCGGGCCGTGAATGCCGCGTCCATTGGTGAGAATAACATCCGGGCGGCCAGCCAAACTGTCATCCAAATGATCTGTGCCGGTGATATTACACTGCATCCATTTCAGATTTTTTGCTGCATTCGCCATATCGGCAGTAAGCCAGCGACCGATGGATATTATAACTTCGGTTTCGGCCACCAGGGGAGCCGCCGTATCGCCATCAGCCACATAAGAAAAATCAACTTCCGGAAAAATCGGCTCTAAATGGCTTTTATATTTTTCGAATTCATTATCAACGATAAGAACATTTGTCATTCTGCATACCTGTATTTCTTCCCCTAGCTCTATCCTTAAAGGCCAATACCGCTTTAAGCAAGCCAAGCCGATAACGACACCATTGTCATCAAATAATGGCTTTAACTTAGTTTGATACCATACACCGTCGCGTTCACTTTCATATTCTAGAGACTCATTTTCGGCAAAAACCTTGCGATACATCGGGACGCGAAATTCAGCAACTTCATCAGAGAAAAAGTCTGTCAAAGTGTGGCCAATGACTTCATCACGAGTTGAATTGAAATTATCGAATAATTTTTGATTGGCCTCAATGATGACGAGATCACGATCAAGAACAACTATGCTGTCTTCAACTGAGTCGAAAACAGTGCGCAGATCTAAATTATATTCAGTTTTTATGGGCGAGTTTCTGTCCATCTAACAGTCGCAAAATTCCATTTTGGTTAAACTCGAATATCAAACAATTATATCCACATAAATGGGTATGAATGCTAGGATTTACAATGGATTTTGCAGTTTATGTTCTATGGTAAATTGTGTTATCCGCCGAGGAAAAGTCGCCCAACATCTGGGTCTTCCAGTAAATCATCACCTTTGCCGGCTTTTGCGGTTTGCCCCGAAACCAGAACATAGCCCAAATCTGCAAACTCCAGACCTTTTTTAGCGTTTTGTTCGACCATAATAATGGTTTTGCCTTCGGCATTTTGGAGATCGTCAAGAATCTCAAAAACCATGTCGATAAACCGAGGTTCCAGACCAATTGACGGTTCATCCACAAGCAATACTTCTGGGTTCATAATAAGCGCTCGAGAAATCTCGAGCAGGCGACGCTCACCACCTGACAACACACCTGCACGTTGATCACGGCGATCCCTCAGGCGCGAATATTTCTCGAGTACTTTATCAGCCGCCGCTTGGGCTTGATCGACACTGTCCATCAAATAACCGCCCATCAGCAAATTCTCTTCGACGGTCATATCCGGAAAGACCGAATTGTCTTGCAGGATGTAGGCGACGCCCGCGGTTTTTAATTTATCATTGGAAGATAATTTGGTGACATTCTCGCCGCCAACCAAAATGTCGCCGCTCATAATATTGGTAAAGCCGTAGATTGAATGCAGGATGGTCGATTTACCTGCACCGTTTGGCCCGATCAGGCAAAGGGATTGTCCCTTACCTACACGAAGCTCAAATTTGTGGAGGATTTCCATCTGCACCAGCAAATCGCCACTGACCAGAGCGTCCAAATCGGCTCTGGAAGGACCGTCAATCGCTAGTTTTTCAGCCTCCCGCGCGACGTCATCCACCGACATGACGGTATCGACATCACCCAAACCATAGCCGGATATCTTATTTTCTTCAGCCATTAGTGTGCCCCCAGATAAGCATCAATGACGAGTTGATTGTCTCGCAGTTCGTCTGGAGGGCCGTCTGCCAATAACTGACCATGCGCCAAGCAATAAATATGTTCGGCCAAATTCATGATCACGCGCATATTATGCTCAATCACAAAAAGCGTAATGCCCAATTGTTCATTGGCTTTTTTCAAGCGATCAATAATGCCGTTGATTAGCGTTGGATTAATGCCAGCCGTTGGCTCATCGAGCAGTAAAATCTTGGGCTCGTTCATTAAAGCCATGGCAAATTCCAGCAGCTTTTGCTGACCAAAGGACAGCTCACCAGCTAGGAGATTGCGCTTGGAATAAAGCCCGACAAATTCCAGAAGCGATTCGGCTTTCTCTGTCGCTTCAGGGGGAAAGGGCGTAAAAATGCTCATGATGCTTTCGTCTCTGTGCGGAATAGAGATCAACATGTTTTTTACGCAATTCATTTCGCCATATATGCGCGTTTGCTGAAAGGTTCTGAGCATGCCGAGGCGGGCGATTTGAGGTACCCGCAATTTGGAGATTTCCTGGCCTTCAAATTTGATCGAACCTGAATCTATCGGATGGTAGCCAACAACAGAATGGAACAACGTCGTCTTACCTGACCCGTTGGGGCCAATAAGCCCGGTGATGCTGCCTTCCGGGACAGTTATACTGATATCCTCATTAGCGATTACGCCGCCAAAGGCCTTACTAACGCCGGAAATTTCAAGCATTGGAGCGCTCATTCTGCCGCTCCTTTCTGAGGTACGCTCTCATCAATTTTCTCACCATATCGATCTGGCCAGGTATCGCGGAGCCAGCCCATGATGCCGCGCGGGAAAAAGACCACGATCACGACAGG
>CAJXJM010000174.1 GCA_913054205.1 uncultured Rhodospirillaceae bacterium | reverse complement strand
GCTGGAGAGACAAATCCATCAGCCACGGCTCAACCACCAAACCGCGCAGCACCTCACACATAAAGGCGGCGGCCTCGGATTTACTGTCGAGAGTTGCGAGAACTGCGATTTTCATAACGGAAATATATAGATCACAAAGTTATTTCTTTTAAAAGCAGAAGGCTCCAGATAAAACGGCTCCAACAGATTTTATTCAAGAGGGGAAAACCTATGCGTTTAGAAAACAAGAAAGCAATTGTGACCGGTGCCGGCGGCGGCATAGGACGTGCCATCTGCGTTGATTTTGTCAAACAGGGTGCCGCTGTGCTTTGCCTCGACATCAATGAAGAGACCGTCAATGAAACCGTGAAGGAGCTGAACGAGCTTGGCGGCAAGGCGGTTGCCATGACAGCAGATGTCGCCGAAGAAGCCTCAGCAGAGGCAGCCGTCAAATTGGCTGTTGATAGCTTTGGCGGCCTCAATGTTTTGGTCTCGAACGCCATCACCGACATTCCCTATGTGCCGCTCACCGAAATTGACGCTGATGATTGGCGCCGCCTGATGGATGTCAATTTCAACAGCTCGTTTCTTTTTTGCAAACACGCCATTCCTGAAATGGAAAAAGACGGCGGTGGCAGCATCATTCTCGTTGCCTCGCAACTTGGCCGCGTCGCCCGCCCGGGTCGCCCGTGGTATTGCGGCGCTAAAGGCGGCCTGATCAATATGGCCCGCGCCATCGCTCTCGATCATGCCAAGCAAGGCATTCGCTGCAACGCATTGTCTCCAGGGCCTGTCGAGACCAACCGCTATGTCAGCAACTTCGATAGCGTCGAGCACGCCCGCGAAAATAACTTCACATTGTTCGAGCGATTGGGCCGCCCTGATGAGATATCGCCGGGCGCGGTGTTCCTGGCAAGTGATGAATCTTCCTTTATGACGGGTTCAGATTTACTCATCGATGGCGGCTTTACTGCGGTTTAATCCCACATTATGGGAACGGATCAACGAATGATTGGATTGCCCTAAATTGGGTACCCAGATGTGCAATTATGACGGTTTGACAGGTTGAAAATCGTTCCGTATGGTCGCCGCCATTCGACTTGGGGTCTTATATAAGACAAGATATTTATATGTCCGGAACGCCCGCACCAACGTGGGTATTCGGGGGGAAAATTAGAAGGAGAAATTTATGACTGACACACCTTGGAAACAAGAAGGCTGGTTCACCAGCCCTTGGAACTTTGACCCAGAAGTTACCAAAGATTGGAAATTTCCAAAAGACATTATCATCCATGACGTAACCTTGCGTGATGGTGAGCAGCAAGCCGGCATTGCTTATGACTACGATGACAAAATTCGGATAGCCGAAGGTCTTGCTGAAATCGGCGTTCAACGTCTCGAAGCCGGCATGCCCGTTGTTTCCAAAGATGACCAAAGAGTTGTTGAAGAACTTGCTAAACGCGATTTTGGCCCAAAAGTTTATTCTTTCGCGCGCTGCATGGTTGATGATGTTAAGCGCGCTGTTGATGCCGGTGTTAAAGGTGTCATCATGGAAGTGCCAGCCAGCCCGCACCTCATCGAAAAAGGCTATCGCTGGGAACTAGACCGGGCGATTGATCTTTCGATCGAATCTACTTCTTACGCACGAGATCAAGGCCTTGAAGTTGTCTTCTTCCCAATCGATTTCACCCGTTCTGACCTCGTCTGGGTTTGCGACTTGATTGAACGTGTTGGTAAAGAAGGTCATATGGACGGCCTGGCTCTCGTCGATACCATGGGCGCTACGTCGATCCACGCGATGCAATTCTTTGTCCGCACGATGAAAAACCGCTTCCCTGATATTCCGCTGGAAGCTCACTTCCACATGGATTTTGGCATGGGTATCGCCAATACGATCATGGCGTTGTCTGAAGGTGTTGAGGTTATTCAATCTACTGTTTTGGGTGTTGGCGAACGTGCTGGTAACGTGCCAATGGAAGAAACCGTGATGGCGCTGAAATGTCTGTACAATATCGATATTGGCATCAAAACCGAGCAGTTCAAAGCACTTGCCGACATGGTCGCTGAAATCTCGAACATTCAGATTCCGTCGAACCGCCCCATTGTTGGTGACAACCTGTTTAAAGTTGAATCCGGTATCATCGCAACATGGTTGCTCAACTGCGGTTACGAAGATCAAACCGAAGTCATGCCGTTCCGCCCAAGTCTGGTTGGTCAAGCTGAGCCAGAAGCTGTTATGGGCAAAGGTTCCGGCATCGATAACTGTAAACATTGGCTGGATAAATTCCAAATCCAAGCCAATGAAGAACAAGCCATGGAAGTTCTCATGGCCGTCAAAGAATGGGGCCTTGTCCACAAGCGCCTGATGAAAGACGACGAATTCGCGACTTTGGCGAAAGACGTTCTCGAAAACTAAGCTCTTATACGCTTATCAGAAAGCCCGGCCTCTTCAGAGACCGGGCTTTTTTTGTAGATAAAATCTAAAATTGGATTTGTCTTCCGGAGGCAGTCGTTTTAAGCTGTTGGCAGAGCGCTTCTATAGGATTGGCATCCGAAAAAGCATCAACTATGCCAAATCGTTATTATCTATTTGAGAAGCATTATAGTAATTTAGAAATGGGGAGAAATAAAATGGCTAAAGCTAAAACACTAGGTCCCGATGGCGGCAATCTGTACGAACGCGCGAATGATATGTTCGTCAAAGTCACTGCCGAGGACACCGAAGGTTCCTACGAAGTTTGCGAGGAAAGATGCCCCGCAGGTTTTGCCTCGCGTCCACATATGCATACGGTGAGCCATGAGACATTTTATGTTTTAGAAGGCAGTGCAACTTTCTTGCTCGGCCAGGAAAAACATGAAGGTACGAAAGGTGACTTGATCCACATTCCGCCTGGCGTGCCGCACCAAATGATCGCCGGAGATGACGGCGTTCGCGTGCTGATGGTTTATAGCCCCGGCACCACTGAAGCGATGTTTGCAGATATGACAGCATTGACCCCGGAAGAACGGGCCGATTTTAAAACAGGTTCCGCCGTTGCTGCCAAACACAACACAATATGGGTCGAAAACTTTCCAGAAAATCAAGGTTAAGGGGGTAACAAAATATGCCAATTATTGAACCAGGAGGCGGCCGTGTCTTCAAACGTATGAATGATATGACGGTTAAGGTTAAATCATCAGACACCAACGGCACCTATGAAATGTGCGAGGAAAAATGTCCTCCGGGATTCGAATCTCGTCGCCACATGCATGCCAAGGATTTTGAAACATTTTATATGGTTTCCGGCAGTGCACGCTGGGAAGTCGGCGATGAAGTGGTGGACGCCGTAAAAGGTCACACCATTCACATTCCGCCGAACACGCCGCATAAAGTTAAAACCGAAGAAGGCTGTGAAATGATCTGCATTTTCGGACCAGGTCAACAAGAAGGTCAGTTCGAGGAAATGAGCAACCTCACTGAAGAACAGCAGCAGGACGATGCGCTTAAAAAATCCATCCTTGCGAAATACAATATGATTCCGCTCGAATAGGCTGCCTTTCCTATTAAAAACATAAACCCGGCTTCCTTTGATGCCGGGTTTTTTGTTGGTTGAATTAAGGGGACACAATACTTAATTATTTTAAAATCTCATAATTAAGTATTGTGTCCCCTTAATTCCAGACGCACCACAAAGAACCTTCAAACACAAATCTGTGTAATTTTTCTGTTGGTAAAATTGGCCAGAGAGATTTAAATTCGTTTTAAGAAAATTGAACTCTGAAGGAATGGTCATGCCAAATATCACCATGCTCGATATCGAAAAGCTTAAAAAAACCAAGCTCGGCGGCTTTATCAAAAAAAGCCTGCGCCACAAAG
This sequence comes from uncultured Rhodospirillaceae bacterium, assembly GCA_913054205.1. Taxonomy (GTDB): domain Bacteria; phylum Pseudomonadota; class Alphaproteobacteria; order Rhodospirillales; family UBA2165; genus TMED23. Next base: position 2,103 of record CAJXJM010000174.1, on the reverse strand, counting down.
CACCTGATCCAGCATTCCATGCCATGCTCGGCCACAATCCGGAACTGTCGGCCTCAATGTATTTTGCCTGGGGAACGGTTTTTAATACCGGCGTTGTCGATCACAAGCTCAAGGAGATTATTCGCGTTCAGCTATCCAGGACCGCCGATTGTAATTATTGAGGCAATGTCCGGTCTGCTTCGGCGAAGCAGCAGGGATTAACGGAAGAAATGATCGATGACGGGATCGATAATTATGAGACCTCCAAGAACTTCACACCGGCGGAAAAGATCGCGCTCAAATATTCAGATTTGATGGATAGCGATCCAGATCAGATCGATGAAGCTTTTTATGATGAGCTGAAAAAACATTATTCGTCCGAAGAAATTGTCGAACTTGGCTCCTTTATTGGATTTAATATCGGCTACCATACCTGGTTCGGCACACTTGGATTTTACCCGATGTTCACGCCCGATGGCCGGCTGGTAGACCAGGAAGAATCAGCGCGCATTTATGGTGACAAACCGATATCACACACCAAGGGTGCCATGCAAAGAGCCGTTGATGGCGCACCAGAGGAGGCAGTGGAGTAATATAATGGCTATTATTGAACCAATACCATTAGACCAACTCAACACCGAAAAATTGGCAAGCCGCCTTGAACGCGCCCAGGAGCTTATGGTGCCAGATACATTGTTTATCCAGATCATGGCGCATGCACCAGGATATGCAGAGGCGCTTTTTGATGCGATGTATCAATCCCACGCCCTTGGCAATGTCGACCATTCCTTGAAAGAGATTATTCGCGTTCGGCTGGCGCGCCTCGCCAAGGATGATTATTTTGGCGGGCTCCGCTCGAAAAAGGCAATCGATGCTGGACTATCGGAAGATCGGATCGAAGCAGGCTGCGGTGATTTTGAAGCGGATGATCAGTTTAGCGATGCTGAAAAATGGGCACTCAAATATGCCAAGCTGATGTATACGGAGCCAAAAAAGCTCGATACGGCATATTATGATCTCGGCAAGACCTATTATACTGAACCAGAAATTATGGAGCTCGGGGCGTTCATTGCGTTCCACTATGGTCTGCAACTGTTTATGCGCACGCTAAAGGTGATGCCCCTTAGCACCACCTAAACGCTTGGCACGACCCCACCCGTTACGTCCCATGGCATAATTGCCCATTAGGTGATATATCCCGATAGTCTCAGACGAGCGATAGAAGACCTTAAGGACAAAAATTTATATGCCCAATTCCAGTATTTTTGATCGTCCAGGTTATGGTTGGGCAATGGTTGGGGTTGCCTTCACTCTCAGTGCTATCAGTTTCGGTGTTTTGGCCTCAGTTGGCGTCTTTCTCAAACCTCTCGCCGCAGAATTCGGTTGGTCGCGAGGCAGTTTATCCTTCGGCTATTCTGCGATAACTTTAGCGACGGCCTTCTCCGGCATATTGTGGAGTATTATTGCCGATCGATACGGCACAAGATGGTTGGTTCTTTTCGGTTCTATAGTTCTGGGTATTCCTCTTCTGCTCCTCAGCCGCATGGAAAGCATCACCGAGTTTTATGTGTACTATTTCCTCTTTGGCGCATTTGGTCATGCCGCAGTTACCGGGCCGCTTTATGCAAATGTGGGACTTTGGTTTACCAAGAATGTCGGACTTGCGATTGGATTAACTGTGGCCGGCGGTGCCGTTGGACAAGGAATCGTGCCGGTTATTGTTCGCTACTTGATCAACCATTTTGATTGGCAAACTGCCTATTGGTCGTTGGGTATCGCCTATATGATTTTAGCCGTACCGGTAGCCCTATTGGTGCGAGATTCGCCGAGGCGCAAAATGGTGCATACCGAAGCTGCGCCACAACAACGAGATGGCACGCCCTTTCCGTTACCGCCGAAGACTGTCGTCGCCTGGATCTCGGTTGCCGTGGTTTTCTGCTGTATTGCGATGGCCGTTCCAATTGTGCATTTGGTGCCACTGCTTACCGATCATGGGTTAACGCCCAATCAAGCTGTGACTGTCTTTTTGGTGCTCATGATCGCCGGCGCCTTCGGGCGTATTATTGGCGGCAAACTGGCGGATCATATCGGCGCTTTGCAAAGCTATTTCCTGATGTCAATTTT
>CAJXJM010000173.1 GCA_913054205.1 uncultured Rhodospirillaceae bacterium | reverse complement strand
GTCGCCGGAAATACCGGTAATCGCTTTCTTTTCAGAAGCTGACAAGCCATTCCATTTTTTCTCACTAAAGAGCAATGAAAAGTTGTTCGATTGGAAACCACCTGGAATGGTGGTGACATGCTTGATATACGGCATCAACTTAAACACCATCAGCGTATAATGAGAGGTGACTGAGCCTTTAACGATACCTTTTGAGACAACGTTAAACATTTGAACGCCCGGAACAGAAACAACAACAGCACCCATATTTTTCATCATTTTGTTAGGAAGGCCGTTAATCGCCCACATCTTATAGTTCTTGAGATCACCCATCTTTAAGATCGGTTTGTCTGCCAAGAAACTCGCGGCAGAAATCGACCACTGACCCAAAACTTTCATGCCTTTGTATTCGTTGGCTTTGGCTAGGTATTTAACGTGAGTCCGCCACATCGCCAGACCACGTTTTTCTGCCGAAGATGCACCAAACGGCACCTGGGCGATATTTGGCAACTTTAAACGACCAGATTCGAAGTTATTGGCCAGCATTGCAACATCAGCTATGCCTTTGGAAACCATGTTCCACTGCTTCGGTGGTGGCGCCAAAGATTTTTCAGTGAATTTTACTTTGACGCTTCCATTAGTGACGCGCGCGACGTCTTTGGCCCAAGGAATAAACATACCGACATTGAATGGATGTTTTGCAGGCAAAAAGCGATTGAATAGTAATTCAGTTTCAGCTTTGGCAGGTGCGATGGAAAGAGCACCTCCAAAAACGGCTGCTCCGCCAACAGCGGCAGCTAAGGCAACATTTAAAATTCGAGTAGTCATTTTATAGTTCTCCCTGTTGATCAGCCAACAAATACTGGTTGTTAGCTATTTGAAATACCCCGTACCTCATTGGTGTAACGGAATAAAAATCTGAATTCAATATTGAATATCGAAACATTACACCTAGTGTAACGTTAATAGTTTCGACAATTCAACCGGACACTCACCTAATACCTATTTTGAACAGAAATCTGCCAAAAATAAGGCGCATAAAGACCGCGCTATAATGGCCAATCATCCTTGGAGGGCAGGCCCCATGATTAAATCCGGCAGGAATGTAACGATTTCCGAAAAAATAGACATGACCGAGATACAACGACATAAAAAAAGATTTGAGAGGTGTTGTTAATCACAATGCTTTAGCTTCCTGAAAAAAATGTGTAAGACAGCGACCATGTCCATTATTACCGATACCAAATCCCTAGCAGAATTCTGTGATCGCCTTTCAAAATCGACCTACGTCACAGTCGATACGGAGTTCATGCGTGAGAAAACCTATTGGCCGCAATTGTGTTTGGTGCAATTGGCCAGTGACGATGAGGCCTTGGCCGTCGATGCCTTGGCAGAAGGTCTGGACCTCACGCCCATGCTCGATTTAATGGCGGATAAAAGCGTCCTCAAAGTTTTTCATGCGGCACGCCAAGACCTCGAAATCTTCTACAAACTGATGGGCAGTTTACCCGCTCCGCTTTTTGACACTCAAGTTGCCGCGATGGTCTGCGGATTTGGCGAATCTGTCGGCTACGAAACGCTTGTCAATAAATTGGTCGGCGCACAAGTTGATAAATCTTCTCGTTTTACTGATTGGTCTCAGCGCCCTTTGACAGACAAGCAAGTTAAGTATGCGCTCGACGATGTCATTCATTTGCGTCCCATCTATGAGGCCTTAGAAGCTAAACTTGCCGCCAGCAACCGCCATGAATGGCAGGAAGAAGAACTGGCCAAACTCATAGACGAAAAAATTTATAAATTCCCGCCGAGAGAAGCTTGGCGCCGGGTTAAAGCGCGCGCACCGAAACCGCGCTTCTTAGCTGTATTACGAGAAGTCACGGCATGGCGCGAAACAGAAGCACAGAAACGTGACGTACCGCGCAACCGTGTATTGCGAGACGAGGCCCTGGTGGAAATTGCCTATCACACGCCAAAATCAGTAAGCGAACTTTCCCGCACACGTGGTCTTGGAAAGAATATGGCCGAAGGCAGTGCCGGTGAAAAAATCTTGAAAGCCGTAAAATCCGGCTTGGAGTTGCCCGACGATGAATGCCCGGAAGTTCCTCGTCGCCCTAATCTTCCACGCGGAATTGGCCCCGTTACGGATTTGCTAAAAGTTTTTTTTAAAACGAAATGTGAGCAGCAAGAGGTCGCGCAAAAACTGATCGCGCATAATGACCACATCGAAAAAATCGCTGCCTATGGTGAGAAGGCGGATGTGCCGGCGCTCTCAGGATGGCGGCGCCAATGGTTTGGCCAGGACGCTCTCAATCTGAGAGATGGCAAACTAGCCTTAGTTATAAACGGACAAACACTGGAACTGGTCGAATTCGAAGACGAATAGTTTCAACTCCCCCGATTAAGGGACAGGGGAAATATAATCCGCCTATTTTATGCTGCCCTCAATTTCCAGCATATCTGCCAAATCATAAAATAGCTTTTCAACCGCATCGCCAATAAGAACACGGCTCGCTTTGTCTACTTTTAACTTCAATTTTGCTTTTGATATGTGCAAAGTCGTGCGCGGTAAAATTCCAGGGACACCGCCAGACAACATATGAGCGAGGCGCAGGGCAACACCCATCACACTGGCGCGGTGTTGATCCTTCTCACTAATAATGTCGCGCACTTGTTGAACTTCATACTGCTTGCGTTTGCCGTTGTAGCGAACATAAACAGCGAGCGCGAGCATGACGCGCTGGCGGTGAGTTACCCCTGATATCGGCAGGCGCAAAACACGAAGGAATGCATGAAGCGCACGGTAATCAGGATGCTCGGTCCAGCCAATATCACTCAGTAGTGCCGCCGCATGACAGAGGCGATGGTAGCGTTCAGTCTCATCTTTAAAAAGCGGCGCCATCCAGGATGCTATTTCCTCACCGTGGACCGAAAAACGCCCACTCCTAACAGCAAACCCCTCGCAGGCACTGATCAGCGGGTCTTCCTTTTTCATTTCTGGCGGTAGCATTTCGAAGAACTGCCCTTCTCTCAACCCATAACCAGAAAAAACCAACTGCTTGGGTTGGGTTATTTCTAACAAACGATTGAGGACCAGAGCTGCGAACGGCAGTGTATCGGCGCGCCGACGTGCGACGCCTGCCATTTGCTCGAGTGATTTTGGACTCAAACCGCCGATCAACTCTGTAAGGCTGAGAGCGTCCGAAGTTTCAACGGTAAAGTTATCCAAAACATGGAGTGGATATTTGGTTTGCTCAATATAAATACGCGCGATCGCCCGCCACGCACCACCAACGGCAAATAATGTCCGACCAGGCGTGCTGCCCAACCAAGAACAATTATCAAACTGTTCTGCGATTAAGGTTTTGGCTAATTTTGTATCTTGATCAGAATCTTCGGCTACCCGCAAATGGCCCAGCGGCAAAGTCGCACTGCGACCAAACTCCCCAATATCAAGGGATACAAGATCAAGACTACCACCACCCAAATCGCCCGACAATCCGTCAGCCTTGGGAGACCCACCTAGGATACCCATGGCGCCGAGCCGGGCTTCTTCTGATCCGGATAGGACCTGAACCGGATATCCAAATCGACGCTCTATTTCTGCTGTGAATTCTGCGCCGTCTGATGCTTCCCGCACGGCCGCCGTCGCAAGCATAACAAAATTCTCGACGCCCATCTCACGTGCCAAGCTGGTAAATCTGCCGAGCGTTCGGTAAGCGAGTTCGACACCTTCCGGATTGAGACGTCCGCTGTGGCCAAGCCCTTTCCCCAATTCACAGGAGACCCGCTCATTGAATATTGGAACCGGCAGCCGGGCGGGTGCGTCATAGACAACCAAACGAACCGTGTTCGAGCCAATGTCAACAATACCGATACGCCCATCTTTTGTCGGCGTACCGATTTCAGGGGTGCTCGAAATAGATGATGAGGAAAATAGATTACCGGCCATGGAATTTTCTAAGGAGGCTTTCTAAAATTGATTTCAACTAGGTTCTATCCGACACGAGCCTTGGCATCTGCGGTTTATGATCTTTCAATGCACTGCCGCGTCCTGATAGGCTTGGGTTGGTCATAAAATAAGTATGGGCGCTAAAACTGTCTTTATCGCTGGTCAATCGGTGGAAACTGCCATCTGCGGACATTTCCCAACTTTGGGTCACATCCATAAGATTTGCAATCATAATCTGCTCGAGAATTTGCTGGTGGACGGTGGGATTTTCAACCGGTACCAGGACCTCAACCCGCCACAAAAGATTTCTCGGCATCCAATCGGCCGAGGAAATAAAGACCGCGGCGTTTGCCGATGGCAACTCGTCACCATTTCCAAAAACAACGATCCGTGAGTGCTCCAGAAAGCGTCCAATAATGCTTTTTACGCGAATGTTTTCTGACAAGCCGGCAATTCCCGGGCGCAAGCAGCAAATGCCCCGCACGATCAGGTCAATCTGCACACCAGCGTTCGAGGCTTGATACAGCGCATCAATTATAACCGGATCAACAATAGAATTCATCTTCGCCCAGATCGTTGCTGGTTTACCGTCTTTGGCGAATTGAACCTCTTTGTCGATCAACCCCAATATACGGTCTCGCAGGGTAAGCGGAGACACTGATAGTTTTTTGAGGCCTTTTGGCTCGGTATAACCGGTCATAAAATTAAATACTTGGGCAGCATCCCGGCACAAATCTGGGTCACATGTGAAGAAGGAAAGATCGGTGTAAATTTTGGCCGTTTGCGGATGGTAGTTACCGGTCCCAAAATGCGCGTAAGACCTAAGACCATCGCCTTCTCGACGGACCACCAGGCTTATCTTGGCATGAGTCTTTTTGTCGATAAACCCAAACACCACGTTCGCACCTGCGCGCTCCAAATCCCGCGCCCATTTTATGTTGGCTTCTTCATCGAAGCGCGCTTTAAGTTCCACCATCGCCGTAACCGACTTGCCCGCTTCGGCGGCTTCGATCAATGCAGCGACCGTCGGCGAATCATTGCTGGTTCGATAAAGCGTTTGTTTGACTGCGACCACATCCGGGTCCCGCGCAGCTTGGCGAATAAACTGAACAACGACATCAAAACTTTCATAGGGATGATGAACAACAAAATCTTTCGCGCGAATGGCTTTGAAGCAATCTCCATTTAATTCTCGTACGCGTTCTGGAAAACGCGGCTCATAGGAAGCAAATTTTAAATCGTTGCGCTCAACTTCATACAGTTCGCCGGTATCCGAAAGACCCAGAAGTCCGTCATGGCGCACAACATCGACTTTATCGACACCGACTTCGTCGACAATCATTTGGCATAGATCATCTGGAATATCGGCATTGACCGACAACCTGATGACAGATCCTTGAATGCGTTGTTTTAGGGCAGATTGATAGGTCCGCATAAGGTCTTCGGCTTCTTCATCTATTTCAACTTCGGTATCACGGATCAAGCGGAACCAAGCACCCTGCTCGACTTCAAAATCCGGAAAAATATCATCGAGGAATAGGCTAATTATATTTTCCACCAAAATGATTTTGTTTTCTTTTCCCGGCAACCTAACAAACCGATCCAACATTTGCGGGAACGGAATTAAAGCCCGCATGATTTGACTATCTTCTTTGCTGCGCAATTTGAGCACCATTGAGAACCCAAGATTCGGAATAAACGGGAACGGATGGGCAGAATCAATTGCCAAGGGCGTCAGGATCGGGAATATCTGAGCTTCAAAATACTCAGCCAACCATTTTTTATCATCTTTCGAAAGAGTATCATCGGTTAGCATTGTGATGCCAGCCACCGCCATTTCCGACCGGAGGTTGCGCCAACAGCGTTGCTGGATTTTCATCAAAGTAGCAACGCGCTCGCGAATAGCTTCCATTTGTTGAGCTGGCGTTAAACCATCTTCGCTCGGCGTTGCAATTTCAGCGTCAAGCTGGCCTTTTAGCCCTGCAATCCGCACCATATAAAATTCGTCTAGATTGGAGGCGGAAATCG
>CAJXJM010000172.1 GCA_913054205.1 uncultured Rhodospirillaceae bacterium | reverse complement strand
CTGGCCGCCGGCGACAACGGAGACGTCGAAACTGGTGCCGCCCATATCGCAGGTGATGAGATTGGGAAAGCCCGCACTGGTGCCGATATGCGCGCCGGCAATGACACCCGCCGCCGGACCAGACAAGGCAGTTCGTACCGGAAAGGAGCGCGCCGTATCGACAGACATCACACCGCCATTCGACTGAACAATGAGAATTTCACCGCCAAACCCGCCATCCTTCAAGCCGCCCTCAAGCCGTTCGAGATAATCTCCGATAAGCGGTTGTAGATAGGCGTTTAAAGTCGCTGTCGAACAACGCTCAAACTCTCTGATCTCCGGTAATATTTCAGATGAAGAGGTTATGTGGTCGTTTGGCCAAACTTCTTTGACGGCGGCAATCGCCGTTTTCTCGTTTGCGTCATTGGCATAGCTGTTCATAAAAAAGATGCAGACGGACTCGGCACCGCGTTCCAGCAGAGTTGCCGCCGCCGCTTTGACGTCCGCATCATTGACTTCAGTGCGCAAAGTCCCGTCTGCCAGCACCCGTTCATCCACCTCAACGCGCAGGTCACGCGATACAACCGGCTCAAACATTCCCCATAGACCCCATGTCTCCGGTCTGTCACGCCGCCGCATTTCAATCACATCACGAAAACCTGTCGTCGTAATAATGCCGGTTTTTGCACCTTTTCGCTCCAATAACGCATTCGTGCCAACGGTTGTGCCATGGATGACCAAGGAAACTTCGGATAGATCATCTCGCTGCTCTGCAATGCCTTCCCGAATGCCGACGGATTGATCGCTGCGGGTGGAGGGAACTTTGGCAACATCGCAAGAACCGTCCGCTTCGTTTAAGAAAAATACATCTGTAAAAGTGCCGCCGACATCGACGCCCACTATTGTTTTATTGTCCGACATGTTTAGGCGTTCCCCCGCATCCGTTCGGTGTCTGGCGCATCTAAAACACCGTCATCGGAAACAGAACATTTATAGTGTGTGGCGGCAGCTTGAGGGGAAACATAGCCAAGCCGAACATCTTCAGCGACTTTTTCGGGATCACGTTCGAGAGGATTACCGTAGCCGCCGCCGCCCGGTGTTTCCAGCCGCACGCGCTGGCCTTGATCGAGATGAATGCCAACCATCTTGGATACCATTGGCGGTGAGGTATCTTCGCCGTTGTCATCAGGATAGATAAACTTATTGAGCGCACCACTTTTTCCGCCGACAACGCCCGGCGGCGCATATTTGCCGCGCTCACCAAAAAGAAAAACGTCGGCTTTTTCTTCCAGCAATTCAATTTCATAGATCGCACCGCAGCCGCCGCGATTTTTGCCGGGACCGCCGCTATCAGGTCGAAGCGACCATTGGGTAAAAGCAATTGGGTAAGCCGCTTCCAATATTTCCAACGGCGGAATGGTAGCGGTTGAGATCGGCGCATTACCGTGGTTGAGGCCATCGCCCAAAGGATGGCCACCATGACCGCCGCCAAAGAACGAGAACATCACCCAGCGCGCACCATTTTTTCGGTGACCTGCCATCGACAAAGCGTTGATCGTGCCATAAGCGCAGCCATTCGTCATTTCGGGCGCGATCTCGGAAATTGCTTGGAACATCACATCGATCACGCGAAGGATTGTTTCGGTGTAGCCACCAACCGGCTTGGGCCGGCTAACGCTTAAAAGACTGTCCTCCGGGATAACAAATTCGATAGGCTCCAATACGCCGGCATTGGCAGGTACGTCTCGGAAGATATGTTTTAGCGCGACGTAACAAGAGGCGATACAGGTTGAGCGTGAGATGTTGACCGGCCCGGCACAGGCGCTGGCTGTCCGCGAGAAATCCAAGGTCATCTGATCGCCTTTGATAATCAGATCGAGACCAACCTTCAACGGCTCATCAATGATGCCATCATTGTCGAGCCAGTCCTCGGCGGAAAACGTTCCATCTGGAAGGTCGCTGATATAACTTGCCATCAATTTTGCGGCGCTTTGTTTGAGCTCGACCAAAGCGCTGGTGACAATGTCTTGGCCATATACTGAAAGTAATCCGGTTAAACGCTGGTCGCCGAGATCCAATGCGCTCACCTGTCCGTTCAGGTCTCCATAAAGGCTGCCGGGTAGTCTGGAATTTGACTGCAAGATGGCGACGATATCTTCGTTGAGAACGCCCTCGCGATATAGGAAAACCGGCGGGATGAGCATGCCTTCCTGATAACACTCGGTCGCAACGGGGTTATAATTGCCTGGCACATTGCCGCCAACATCATGCCAGTGACCAACCGATGCCAAATAACAGAATATCTCATCATCATAAAAGAAGGGCCGGACCATTTTGAAATCTGACAAATGTGTGCCGCCTTCATAGGGGTCATTGAATACGAATACATCGCCGGGATGCAGCGTGATATTCTCAGACTTTACTTTATCAATGACCATTTTTACAGCAAAGGACATGGCGCCAACGAACACCGGCAACCCAGATTTTCCTTGGATCAGTGTCTCGCCGGACTCTTTATGATAAAGCCCGTGGCTGGCATCATGTGCTTCGGCGATGATCGGATTAAAGGCGCTTCTAAAAAGCGTCGCATCCATTTCATCGGCAATTTGCTCGAGCCGGCCTTTTAGAACAGCGAGCGTAACGGGATCAAGAGAGGCCATTTTAACCACCACCGTCTTTGTACTTTTCGCCCATCTCAAGCATTTTCTCTGTGCCGAGAAGATCGTTTAATTCGTCAAAATCAAACATGTTATCGAGATACTGGATGGTGGAGCCATGTTCGCGAAGCGAGGCAAAATACTGATCTGCCGCATGCGCCAATACACGAACCAATGCACCTGGAAATATGACAATGGAAAAGCCGAGTTTTTCTAGTTCAATCGCGGGCTTCAGCGGTGTTTTGCCGCCTTCAACCATGTTGACGAGTTGCGGAACAATGTCGCCAAAACGATCGATCGCCGTTTTGATTTGGCTTTCGTCTTGGAAAGCCTCAATGAAAAGAACATCTGCACCCGCTTCGACATAGCCGGCGGCGCGTTCTAAAGCGCTATCGTATCCTTCAACAGCAACAGCATCGGTGCGTGCGATGATAATTGTGTTTTCATCCGCTCGAGCATCGAGTGCTGCCTTGATTTTACCGTTCATTTCATCGGCGCTAACAAGTGTTTTTCCATCCAGATGACCACATCTTTTTGGCAAGGATTGGTCTTCAATCTGAATTGCCGACGCGCCGTTGCGTTCCAGCAACCTGACCGTCCGTTGAACGTTCAATGCATTGCCAAACCCGGTATCTGCATCGACGATGATAGGGAGAGACGTGCGCTCGCGAATTGTGCCAACAACCGCCGCCAACTCATCTGCTGTCACGAGACCGATATCGGGTTTGCCCAATTTGGTATAGGAAATTGAAGCACCGGAGAGATACAGCGCTTCGAAGCCGGCCCGCTCCCCCATCATCGCGCCAAAAGCATCAAAGACACCTGGCGCGAGTAAAATCTCATTTTTGTTTATGCGTTCTCTTAATTCTTTCTGCGGCGACATTGCCGTCCCCTTATGACTTTTTGGTGAGTTTATTTTCGAGAAAAGGAACAAGTCCTCCGGCCTCTATTAAGGCCATTAAATTTTCCGGCACAGCTTCACTCGTAAGCTCATCACCGTTGGTTTTGTTTTTAAGGCTGCCACTGCGTAAATCAATTTCGAGGATTTGATCCGCGGCTATTTGGTCTACATCCCGAGAGACAATTGCCGGCAGGCCTAGATTGAAAGCATTGCGGTAAAAAATGCCGCCAAATGAATGTGCAATTACCGCTGCCACGCCAAGTTCCATTAATACCTGCGCGGCTTGCTCGCGGCTGGAGCCCATGCCGAAATTATGTCCGCCAACAACAATGTCACCCTCTTTGACTTGTTTGGCAAAATTAGGCTCAACCGATTCCAGGCAATGTAACGCGAGCTCATCCAAAGGAAGTTTAATGTAAATGCCAGGCGCCAAAACATCGGTGTTGATATCATCGCCGAATTTCCATACGCGACCCCTCATTTAGCCAGCACCTCGCGTGGATCCGAGATACGCCCAGTTATCGCGCTGGCGGCAACGGTATAGGGCGATGCCAAATAAACTTTCGAAGAGCTTGCCCCCATGCGGCCTTGAAAATTACGCGCGGTCGAGGCGAGGCATATCTCATCTTCTGCCAACACGCCGACACCGTACCCTGCGCAGGCACCGCATCCAGGTGGTAACAATCCCGCGCCCGCATCCAGTAAAATCTCAATAACGCCCTGCTTGGTGGCTTCGATCAAAATGCGAGAGGAGGCCGGCGCGATTGTCAGACGCTTGCCGGGTGCGACTTTGTTTCCCTTGAGAATGGAGGCCGCCATTTTCAGATCGTTTAGCTTCGCACCTGTGCAAGCGCCGATATAAAACTGATCAATCTCAGCTTTCTCAACATCTCCAATATCTGCCGCATTGGCGGGGCTATGCGGCACCGCGACCTGAGGCTCCAATTGGGCGGCATCGAATTTGTGCGTGGTTTGATAGCTTGCATCCGGATCGCTTAGGAATGATTGCCAGTCGCCGGGGTCAGCGCCTGCGGCTTTAACATAGGCTGCTGTCGTCTCATCTGGCTCTATAAGGCCAGCCTGCGCGCCGAGCTCAGCTGCCATATTGCAAAGCGTCATGCGCTCCATCATCTCTAGGTTTTCGATGGTGTCACCTGTATAGAGGATCGATTGGTAGCCGCCGCCGTCCATGCCGAGCGTCGCACACATTTTAAGAGCCATGTCTTTGGCGGCGACGCCGACGCCGAATTTTCCCGACCAATCGATGCGGATGGTGTGCGGCACCTTGATCCAGGTTTCACCGGTGACCAGCACGCCCAACATATCTGTCGCGCCAATGCCGAACATATAGCTGCCAAAAGCACCGCCGGTTGGCGAATGGCTATCGCCGCCAACCGCGAACATGCCAGGGCGGAGATGGCCGCGCTCTGGCGTAACAACGTGGCAGATGCCCTGCTGGTCATAGAAGTTCAAAATGTTTTGCTCGGCCGCCCATTCGCGGGTGAGTTTTAAAATGCTGGCACTCTCGGCATCAGTGCAGGGCGCAAAATGGTCGGAAATCAGGACAATCTTACTTGCATCCCAGACACCAACGCCAAGTTTTTCCATTGCCGGTTTGACCCGGCGCGGCCCGCCACTGTCGTGGATCATCGCCAGATCAACGGCGCAGGTGACGATCTCGCCTGGCGCAACGGTTTCCCGTCCGGCGGCTTTGGCAATAATTTTTTCGGCGATGGTTTGTCCCATTTTTCTAGCTCACGACGACGATGTGTTATTATCTTCGCCCTGGCCTTGGACGCGAGACAACACCATATTGTATTGACAGCGATCAGGGCGATAGAGCCCGCGGATATATTCTACAAGCCGCCCATCGCTATTGGTGACGATGCGGCGAATTTCTAATAGAGCAATGCCAACTTCGGTTTCCAATAAATCTGCGACATCTGCATCTGCCAAAGTTGCGGTTATGCGTTGTTGCTTTAACTGTTGAGCCATAATTTACCGTCAATTCCAGTTTCACATCAGAATATAACAATACATTGCCATGCTAAATGCCAGATTGACCAGCCCAAAAAAACCATAGAGGAGCGATTGGTCGGCTACACCGAGCAGGTTGAAGTCTCGCTCAATCAATTCGCTAATGCGCCTCTACAAGCGGCAGCGTTTGGCTGCACAGGCGCATGCAAGCGCATTATATTTAAGCAATCTGCTGTTCTACAGGGAGCGTCGTGTTTTGCTTTGCGCTCGTTAGGTTTTCTTTGGATCCACAGAGGCCCGTCGTCACGGCATCGCTTAGCGGTCTGAGTTTCCTGACGTCGCCCGCATTGATATCTCCATCAACTGATAGCAGTGATTTTACGGTGCGGTAGAACTCGACACATAAATTAGACACCTCTTTATGCTCCTTTTTAATAATGTGGAAGCGGGTGTGTTTG
>CAJXJM010000171.1 GCA_913054205.1 uncultured Rhodospirillaceae bacterium | reverse complement strand
TTGACGCAGTTTGGCGATCGTTGGCGGCGTGGCATCCAAACCGCGGGCCTCCAAAACCAAGGGTACGATGGCAATCCTCGCGAGCAGATCCTCTGCCGTGTCTTCGGCGGCCTGCCAAAGTCCATCATGGGCGGGAAGGTCGCCGTAAGCCGCGCCATGGTCGTTGAGGTAATTTTCAAGCAAGCCAAAATGCCGCGCCTCGTCGACGGCCACGCCGATCCAATCATCGTAAAAATCGCGCGGGAGATCGTGTTCTGTGAAGCGGGCAATGATATCCCAAGCCAGATCGATGGCGTTTAATTCTATATGGGCAATGGCATGCATTAGAGCAAACCGGCCTTTGGTGCCTTTTGCTTTTCGTTTTGGCATATTACGAGGGCTCAGCAATTCCGGTTTAGGGAGTCGTGCAGGTCGGCCAGGCGGCGCAGTTGTGCCAATTATTTCCAGCTCGCCGCTTTGCCATTGTCCAGCTATTTCGAGGCCGATCCGCGCCTTACCCTCGGGGCTCGGCTCGTTCAATACGGCACAGGCGCCCTGACTTAGGGTTGGGCTTAATGTTGAGGGTGTTTTTGTCACCTAGACATCCCGTTCTAACTTCCTAAACTGGGGCTCTCATATTAGAAGAACGCAGCTAGGTCTAGAGGATTCGTTAAGGAGGATTTTTCATGAGCGCTGAGGAGCGACTATCACGAATAGCAGATGAACACGAGATCGACAGCGTTTTATCTGCCTGGGCTTTTGCCCGGGATTGCGGAGATTGGGATATTCTCTCGAATTGCTTTCAGCCCGATGCGACAATTAATATCTCCTGGTTTTCTGGTCCGGCAGCAGATTTTGTCGAGCGCTCGAAAGGCATGCTCGCCGAGTTTAAACCGGGTGAACACGGCAAACATCAGATTGGCCGGGCACGCATTAAAGTTGAGGGCGATCGAGCAACAAGTGAATGCCATGTCCAATTGTTGCGCCGTGTCGTCGGCGATCCGTTTGATTTTGATGCGATCACTTGGGGACGATTTTTTGACCTTTTTGAAAAGCGTGAGGACGGCGTGTGGCGCATTCATCGCCGTACCATGGTCTATGAGAAGGACCGCCTTGACCCGGTCAATCCAGCAGACGTGCCGGCTGGTTTTTTTGAAGCGTTGGATTTGTCCGCTTTTCCGCCAGCCTGTCAGGTGCTTTGCTATCGTTTGAGCCTGGTCGGACGCGCGCCGATGGACAATATCGTTCAAGTCGGCAGCGAAGCCGAGGCGCAATTGAAAAAAGACGCTGTGGATTGGCTAGGCAGAAGGACCGCTGTCTAGCTCGCGAAAGATTTGATGGACGCGCTCTGCCGTTTCTTTCAGATGGACCTTAAGCGTCTCGATGTCGGGAGATCCTCCCGCTTTGGCAAGGGCTTCCGCCAGCGCTTTTGGCACTTCCTGTTCACGTTCAGCGCGAAAATACCCTTCAATGGTAAGCCGCAGCATTCCTTGCACGGACTGCCAAAGTTTTAATGCACTGGACAATATCTCGGCGTGCTCGGCGTTTAATAATCCTTTATCACGCAAATTGGTGAGAGCTTCCCCGGTATTTGCAGCCAGTATTTCAGGATATTGGTGCGCGTATTTAAGCTGTAAATACTGAGTGGTGAATTCGACATCGACCAATCCGCCGCGCATATATTTAACCTCCCAGACAAAATCGGAATGATGTTCTTTGTCGATGCGCGTCCGCATTTCGGCGACATCTGCCAACAATGTGGCTGGGTCTCGCTCCTGGGTGAGGGTTTCCTTGATAGTGGCTTCTATGTCTTTGGTCAGTGCGGAAGTGCCGCAGACAATGCGCGCGCGCGACAATGCCATATGCTCCCAGGTCCAGGACTTTTCCCGGTGATATTGAACAAACGCCGAAAAATGAGAAGCGATTGGACCGGCATTGCCGGACGGGCGCAGCCGCATATCGACTTCATATAATTTTCCTTTCGCCGTTGGCGCGGTAATCGCATTGATCAAGCGTTGGGTGAGCCGGGCAAAATACTGACTTGGCGCGAGAGGACGATCACCATCAGATTGCTCGACGTCATCTGCATGGCGATAGACAAATATCAAATCGAGATCGGAAGACGGTGTCATTTCTCGGCCGCCGGTTTTACCAAGCGCTATTACCGCCCATTCACTGCCTTCGACATCGCCGTGGTTTTCCTGGAATTCCCTGCCGACATGCCTGATTAAATGCTGGATAGAGACATCTGCAACATTGCTATAAGCAACGCCAATATCCTGCCAGTTCGCACGATGCCTGAGCGCCTGGATACCAATTTGCAATCGCCTGTCATTGGCCCAGCGGCGTACGATATCAAGCACGTCCTCAATACCGTCGGCGCTTGAAAGAACACGCTCAAGCTCGTCATCCATCACTTCAACACTCGGCAGTCGGTCAAAATCTTGTTGGAGAACGCTATCGAGGACACTTGGGTTGCGTCCGAGATGTTCTGCCAGCCGCGGCGCGCTGCCCATGACTTCTGCCACGAGGTTTAGAAGTTCAGGATGGGCATGGAACATTGAGAACAATTGAATGCCAGCCGGCAGGCCGGACAGAAAGTCATCGAACTTGCTAAACGCTGCATTAGGTTCTGTTGTTTCGCCAAAGGCTATTAATATTACTGGGATTAGTTCAGTTAGAATTTGCTGAGCACGGGTGCTACTGGTCGCACGGTGGCGGCCATGATGCCAGGCGCGAACAGTTTCAGCGATGATTTCCGGCTTCGAGAATCCGAGTGTTTCAATGGTTTTAAGAGTATCGGGGTCATTCTCCGAGCCGGTGAAAATTAAATTGCCGGTGATTTCGTCGCTACCGTTGAGGCTCGGAGCGTCTTCAAAAAGATCGGCGTAATGAGATTCAACACAATTTAAATTTTCCAGTAATTCTTGGCGAAAAGCTTTTCCATCTTCAAAACCTAAAAACACTGCAATATGTTCAATACCTTCTTCGTCCTTGGGTAAGTCGTGAGTTTGCTGGTCATCGATCATTTGCAGGTGATGCTCGACCCGGCGCAAAAACCAATAGGAGGATATTAGCTGGTCCGCGGTTTCTTGCGAAATTTTACCTGCCGCCGCTAAGCCGTTGAGAGAGTCGCAAGTTGGTGCCGTGCGTAATTCTGGCAGGCGCCCGCCCCATATAAGTTGCTGTGTTTGGGCAAAAAACTCAATTTCCCGAATGCCTCCCCGGCCCAATTTTACATTGTGGCCTTCAACAGCAATCTTCGAGCCACCGCGATGGGCATTGATTTGGCGTTTTATCGAATGAACGTCTTGGATGGTTGCGAAGTCGAGATACTTGCGCCAAATGAAGGGATTTAATCTCTCAAGGAAATTGAGCCCGGCTTTTATGTCGCCGGCGATGGGACGCGCTTTGATCATGGCGGCGCGCTCCCAATTTTGACCAATGCTTTCGTAATAGGTTTCGGCGGCTAAAACGGATAGCGCCGGTGGTGTCGAGCCCGGGTCTGGACGGAGCCTTAGATCGGTTCTGAATACATAGCCGTCGGCGTTTCGTTCCGAGAGGATTTTTACGAGGTCTCTCGCCAATCTAATGAAACCTTTTGGCAGGTTCTCAGGGGCATCAGATGTAATCACGTCAGGGTCAAAGAATATGATCAAATCGATATCGCTGGAATAGTTAAGCTCATGACCGCCAAGTTTCCCCATACCGAGCACAATGAGCCCTGATCCTTCGCCGGCAATGTTTGCATTTGGCAGCATCAGGAGGTTTTTCTCGGCCATATTTTGAAGCAAGTAGTTTGTCGCATATTGCACGCTTAAATCGCTGAAACGGCTGAGCGCCTGTGTAATTTGTGAACCAGACCAAAAATTCGTGATATCGGCCGAGGCGATCGTCAGAGCCGCGCGCTTGCGATTGATGCGTAGAAACTGCATAACCGTAGCTTCACTCAACGATTTTGGAGCATTTTCCGATATTTTAGTGAGTTCCTGCTCAATCTTTTTGAAAGTTGCGTCTGGACCCTCCATAATCAGTTCAAGAAAGAACTGGGAGTCGGTTACGGCGCATTGGCTTAAAAATGCACTATTGCCGAATAAAGCCTCTAAAAAGGGTCGGCTATTGTCGTTTGACGTTATGTTTTTTATATCTGAAATAAATGCATCATCGCCGGTTTCTTCAGAAACTTCGATCAATCGGTCGATGCCCAGCTCTGCACGGTCAATCGACGCTGGTTTGGGCAAATTGATCGCATCAGCTAAAAAAGTCATTTGGAGCATTTCAAATTGCTGTCAGATATCGCAGACTGCGTTAACTGGGAGAGGTGGTCAAGTTGTTGGGGTACACAGCTCAACAGATATTCTATATTGGCCGCGAATGGAGTTGGGTAATTGATTAGGCGGACGTTCCGCAGCGTAATTCAGCTAATTGGCGTTTTGGGACTAGGCTTCGCTGTCTTTGTCGGCGTTCTGGTATGGCGTCTCACGACTGGTCCGATTTCGCTTGCTTTTCTGACTCCTTATTTTGAATCCGCCCTTAAAACCGGCAACAGCCGTTTCGAGATAAAACTTGAAGATACAATACTTACCTGGGCCGGTTGGGATCAGAGCCTCGATATTCGTTTGCGTGGTGCCAAGGCCATTGGTGCAGACGGAAAAGTGATTGCGGAAATTCCCGAACTTGCAGTGTCGCTCAGTGGCGCGGCTTTAATAAAGGGAGAACTCGCTCCCCAAAGTCTTACTATTTTTGGTCCCAGTCTGAATATTGTTCGATCCGAATCCGGTAAATTGGAACTCGGTCTACAAAACACCTCTGCAAGCGAGCGCAAAATATCTGGAGAAGGTTTGGCCCGCCAAATTATTGGTGAGTTGTTGTCACCACCAGATATGAAACGGCCGCTCGGTTATTTGCGCCGAATAGATATCATCGGCGGCAATTTAACAGTTGATGACCGCCAACTCGCCGTGAAATGGTCCGCCCCAGAAACCGACATTGCGTTGGTTCGCGAAGGTGACAACGTTTCCGTTTCGGCTGAGCTGGTTTTAAGGGCGGGCGACACTAAAGATGCCAAAACAGCCGCCTTCACGCTGATCGGTAATTATGATCTGAAAAAGAAAGAAGCCAAATTGACGCTAGGCTTCGCCGATTTAAATCCCACCATATTTGCGCGTTTGTCAAAAAAACTGAGGCCCTTGGAAAATTTCAGTCTGCCGCTGAGTGGTACGGTGGATACGGTCGTTCTGACAAATGGAGAAATCCGAAAGTTTGAGTTTAATCTGACAAGCGCCAAAGGCCGAATTGCTGTGCGTGATCCAATTAAGATCGAGGTAGCAGTTCAAACATTAAAATTGCGCGGCGACTTTGACCAAAGCACCGGCCGATTAAATGTTCAGGAACTGACTTTGGATTTGGGTAAAGACGGTCGCCTTAAAGTTCCAGCGCCGATTAATCATGAATGGCCGCTGCAAAAAATCACTCTCGCGGGTACCTATGATTCTGAATTCGATCGCTTGGAACTCGAAAAAATCGATCTGACTACCGCCGGCCCGACATTGTCGGCTTCGGCAACAGTGCAGGAAATTGGCGGCGATATATCCTTCGAGCTGGGCGGTGAAGCTAAAAATCTGAAAGTCGATGAGGCTGCAACTTATTGGCCGAAGGGCTGGGGCGATTTGGTCCGAGACTGGGTTATTCAAAATTTGTCAGTCGGCTATGCGCCAGTGTCTCATGCCAGAGTAACCGGCCGTTATTCCAAAGCAAAAGGCGTTGAGATTATCTCGCTTCTCGGCGATATGGATGCCAGGAATTTAACCGTCGATTATCTTGCTCCGATGCCTAAAGGGACCAATGGAGCAGGGCGGATTAAATTTGATAAAAAACGTTTTGATATTGAGATAACGCATGGCCGGTCGGGAGATTTAGTCCTTCGAAATGGCCGCGTTATTTTTACCGGCCTTGATCAAGTTGATCAATTCATGGATGTCAAATTGGAAATTGACGGGCCGCTTGATACGG
>CAJXJM010000170.1 GCA_913054205.1 uncultured Rhodospirillaceae bacterium | reverse complement strand
TCTACATAGATGATTTGCTCGATGCGTATGCTGCCATCATCTTTTTCTTCCCAGGTCTCGGTCTCAACGGTCGTTGCGTAGGGTAATTCCTGATGCAGTTTGAGATATAGCTTTTCACGGGTGATTTCCGCCGCTAACAGCCGCATCGGCATATCTGAAACTTGATCTTCCGGGAACAGCCAGGGCCCCGCTGGTGTCTTGGTTTTCAGATAGGCAACCAAATCTTCAACGCCATCGCCCTTCTCTGCCGATATCATAAAAATCTCATCGAAGATTTCAGAATCACTGAGGGTTTGCGTGAGCGCCAGTAAATCTTGTTTGTTCACTAAATCAACTTTGTTGAGAACCAGATCCACTCGGCGTTCTGTTTTTTTCAGGCGGTCAATGATGGTCTGGGTGTCCGGATTGATCCCGCGCTGACTATCTACTAGTAGAATAATATGATCTGCATCGCTCGCGCCGCCCCATGCCGCTGCGACCATTGCCCTGTCGAGCCGACGTTTCGGCTGAAAAATTCCTGGTGTGTCTATGAAAATGAGCTGGACGTCTTCCTCAAGCGCGATACCCAGTACCCGTGTGCGTGTTGTTTGCACTTTAGGAGAAACGATCGATACTTTGGTGCCGACCACTCTATTGAGCAATGTCGATTTTCCGACATTCGGTGCACCTAAAATGGCGATAAAGCCACAGCGTGTTTGAATTTCCTCAACCAAGTCCAAGTTCCTTTAATAAATTTTCAGCAGCTTCTTGCTCGGCTTTCCGTTTGGAGGTTCCGGAGGCAAGCGCGCCTTTTCTTCCGTCAACACTCGCCTCGATTTCAAACACCGGCTTATGAGCTGGACCTTCGCGGCTAATTTCAGTGTATTCGGGTAATGGAAGCCCGCGTCCTTGCGCCCATTCCTGAAGTGCGGTTTTAGCATCTTTTGGCGGACGCGGCGTTTCCTCCATCATTGCCGACCAATGTTCAGCGATAAAATCACTGGCAACGTCTAATCCACCATCCATATACAGCGCAGCGATCACTGCCTCGCAACAATCAGACAACACGCTTGAATTTTCTCGGCCACCACTGTTTTCTTCACCATCCGACATTTCAATAAAGTCACCGAGTTTGATCTTAGTCGCCACCCGGACCAAAGCTTCCTGGCGCACCAGGGCGGTGTGACGTTTGGCGATATCGCCTTCATCTTCATTTGGAAAGCGGTTGAGCAGCATTTCGGCGATGACAAGTCCGAAAACTCGGTCGCCTAGAAACTCGTAGCGCTCGTTAGAGCCGCCAGGACCACTTACTGAAAGACTGGAATGGCGAAGTGCCAGATTTAGCAATTCCGGCGCTGTAAATTCATGGCCAAGTGATTTTGTAAGTTTTGAAAAATCGCTGCTCATCAGAGGCTGGCTAAATGATTTCCTGGAAAAAGCGTTTGAAACGCATGGCAACCGGCCATTTCCAGATTTCCCATATGCGCGCGCCGCCATTGGTCGAGAAAAACAGCACTTCGGCGCGGCCTACCAGGTTTTCTTTTGGAATAAATCCGACTTGCGGACGCACGCGGCTATCTTGCGAGTTGTCACGGTTATCGCCCATGGCAAAATAGTGACCTGCTGGCACTTCATAAACACCGGTATTATCTAGCGGCCCTTTATCGCCCCATTCTTCCAGGATTTCATGGGTTTTCCCATTTGGCAGAGTTTCAATATATCGCACCGTTCGCCGAAGATTACCGCCGTCATCGGTTTGGATGTAGTCACCGATTTTCTCTCGTTTGACCATTTTATTATTGATAAACAGTCGACCGTTCTTCATTTGAATTTTGTCGCCGGGCAATCCTATGACGCGCTTGATATAGTCGGTCTTATTGTCGGTCGGTAGTTTGAAGACCGCGACATCACCGCGTTCTGGTTCCTCAAAAAGTACTCTATCCGGTAAAATCGGGAGACTGAACGGCAGAGAATGCTTCGAATAGCCATAGGAAAATTTAGAAACAAACAAATAGTCGCCGACCAACAAGGTCGGCATCATCGAACCTGACGGGATATTGAATGGCTCGAACGCAACTGTGCGGACTATCAGCGCAATTAAAACCGCGTACACTATGGTTTTTAGTGTATCAAAAAAGCTGTTGGTCTTCTTTTCTTGCATTAATAAGGCCGGTTAAGTTGTTGTTTATAAGTATTTTTATAGTATTTAATTCATCGAACGTATTGAGACCGTAAGTATT
Organism: uncultured Rhodospirillaceae bacterium; assembly: GCA_913054205.1. Taxonomy (GTDB): domain Bacteria; phylum Pseudomonadota; class Alphaproteobacteria; order Rhodospirillales; family UBA2165; genus TMED23. Next base: position 3,790 of record CAJXJM010000170.1, on the reverse strand, counting down.
TGTTTCATCAGCCATTCTTCATATAAAGCATCTATTTGGGATAACAAGCGGTCAATTTGATTAGCCCAAGAAAAATCACTCAGAAAATTTGCCGCCAATGCTCCGCGGCGCTGAGATTCTGCCCGATCTGCATATATTTCTTCCATGCGCTCTATCGTTTCCTTGAGCGAAGGTTCCCGCCAGCCGTCCACTTCGTTGTAAGGAGGATACGGCTCAACAGGCGTCTGCTCGCGTAATGGATAGCAGTTCTCACCATCAATTAGATCAAGCTGTCCGGTATTACCTGCAAGAATTGTTGGCAATCCCATCGCCATCGCTTCCATTGCGACAAGATTGGTACCCGGCTCACAACGGTTGGGAAACACCGCCATATCGGCACTCGCAAGGTGATCCGGCAGGTCTTTGTTAGGCACCATGCCCAAATTGACAAACGAGTCCTCAGGTAACCCATTTTTAATCAGCCACGGATCAATAAGCATATCCTCGTCGACGACTTCCGGTTGGCCGTCCGTAAATCTAGAATTGCTGATGGTCGGCATAATGCCAGTCCACTGATTGGCCCAGGCAAAAGTGAGCAAAGCCTCAGGGTGATTTGCATGAAATTCTTTAAAGGCTGCAATGACAACATCTTGTGCCTTGCGATATTCGAGCTTGCCGCCCGAATAGACTACAAATCGGCCCGGATAGGTTTCAATTTTTGAGCGTGGATGAAAGACAGTGTCATCGATGCCTTGGAATACGTTGCAGATATTCGTCAGCCCCCGGCTTTCTAATATTTCCTTGTTCCAACTGGAGCCGGTGACGATCAGATCATAGTCACGGGCCCGGGCCAGTCCTTCTTCCGAAATCTCCGTGCTCTCAAAAAAAATGACGCCAATATTTTTGTCGCCGCGGGCTGCCTGCTCATCTAGGGAAGGTAAAAAATCATTCCGAAGTGCATGCAGCACCGGATAGTCGAATTCCAACAATCCCATTTTCTCCAGCAAATCTTGGAGGTGGGTTTGGCGTTGTAAAACGGGTTTTAGCTGTTCAGCGACCTCGGGTGAGATATCCAGCAAATGTGGGGCCGAATAAAGGACTGGATTTCGGCCTTTTTCAATCAATTGACGAATGAGGTTTTGACCGTAGACGCCCCAGCCGGACACGGAGCTCAGTCGCCAGCCAATGACGATACTTTTTGGAGTCTCACCCATCAATCAGAGCTAGCGGGAATTGCAGAGATAATCACAAAGGCCTCTGCGGTTGGAGGTTCATCCGTAATTGTGAGATCAATTTGCGCTTCCATACCGTCCGGAATAATTTCCTGGAGCCGCTTTAACGCGCCTCCGGTTAGTTTCATTGTCGGCTTTCCAGAGGGCAAATTGATGACCCCCATATCTCGCCAGAAAACACCTTTTCGAAACCCAGTACCGAGCGCCTTCGAACACGCTTCTTTGGCGGCGTAGCGTTTGGCATAACTGGCCGCACGCATGCGTCGTTTGTCTGACTTAGCTTGTTCTACATCCGTAAAGATGCGTTGAATGAAACGATCGCCAAAACGCTCAAGGGTTTTTTCAATCCGGGTGATATCGATGAGGTCGTTTCCGATGCCAATAATCACCTATGAAACTCCTCTCCAGGCCGGTTAGGCCGTTCGCTCGCCGGAAACTTCGGCACGAGCTTTATCCATAAGCGAGCGCATGCGTTTGATTGAACTGTCCAGGCCGCCAAATATCGCTTCACCTATCAGGAAATGACCAATATTCAATTCTGCCAGCTGAGGAATTTCGGCGATTGCGCCGACCGTATCAAAACCAAGGCCGTGGCCGGCATGAACTTCCAACCCAAGTTCAGCGCCATAAGCCGCTGCTTCTTGAATGCGGACCAGTTCAGCCTCTCGGGCCGGTCCAACGGCATCACAATAAGCGCCGGTGTGAATTTCAACCACAGGCGCGCCGAGTAAAACAGCTGCATCAAGTTGCTTTCTATCAGCCTCAATGAAGAGCGAAACCCGAATGCCTTGATCTCGCATTGCCCCGACAATGGGTGCCAGGTGAGTATGACCGCCAGCAGCATCCAACCCACCTTCTGTTGTTCTTTCCTCGCGTTTTTCCGGAACGATACACGCTGCATTTGGCGAATGTTTGAGAGCAATTTCGAGCATTTCATCGGTCGCTGCCATTTCCAAATTTAACGGCAGATCTATTTCTCCTCTGAGACGTTCAATATCGCCGTCCGTCATATGACGGCGATCTTCTCGCAAATGCGCGGTGATGCCATCGGCGCCAGCCTTGGCTGCCATATGGGCGGCGCGTAAAGGATCAGGGTGATTACCGCCTCTGGCGTTACGGATCGTCGCAACATGGTCAATGTTTACACCTAGACGAAGATAGCTCGTAAAATCGTTTTTGTTACTCATCATTGTACTCTATCGGTGTCTTAGCTGGAGTTTGTGTTGGTGTTTCAGGCTCAAAATGACTGTTCTTAGCGCGTTCCATTCGCGAATGGCGGTAGGCGGTAATAATGTATTTTATCACCACGTAGAAAGCCACCCAGGCAATTATTGCTGTCGGTATACTGCCCATCAGCATTGGACCAAATATCGGCCACGCTGTTTCGGCCAAAAAGGCTAGATCAAATTTTAAAATGGCTTCCTGAACATGGCCGAAAAGAGCGGGAAAATCGAGATTTTCCTTGTGCTTACCTTTACTGCCAATGCCCATCCAAACACCCAGATTGTATATCCAGACCCAAATAAACGGAAAGGTCCACGGATTTCCGACAGCTGTCCCGAGAATAGCCGCGACTATATTTGCACGTATTAACCACGCCAAAATTCCGCCAAGGATGAAGTGAAAGCCAACAAAGGGCGTGAAGGATATAGCTGCGCCGCAGGCAAAACCACCGGCAATGGAATAAACCGAGCCCGGTATTCGACTAACGCGATGGGCCCAATAATTACCGGTTCGCGACCAGCCCATTTGTGGCCACAAAAAATTGCAGCAGCGGCTAAAAATCGATTGTTTTTCTCTTCGGCGAAACATCTCGTTATCCTCTGGCCCGATCAACTGAATTTATAACCGGTGAGGCGCGAAGTGCAGCAATTATATTTCTAAGATGCTTCAAATCGTGAACTTCAATATCGACGCTAATATCGAAAAAGTCCTGGCTACGATTGGTAATTTTCAGATTGTTGATATTGCCGTCATTCTTGGCAATCACCATCGATAGCTCTCCGAGACTGCCGGGCTCATTGGTCACGACAATTTCGATACGTCCCGCACGCCGCTCACTATTTGCATCTTCTTCCCACGACACATCGACCCAGCGCTCTGGCGTATCGGCAAATTCCTCCAATGTCTCGCAATCAATTGTATGAATTGTGATGCCACGTCCTTTGGTCACAATACCAACAATGCGATCTCCCGGCAGTGCGTGACAACAACCGGCAAAATGCAACGCCATTCCGGGAATTAGCCCTTTGATCGGCACACTGGCCGTTGGGTCGCCTTTTTTCTTCTTTTTGCCCCGTCGCCGGAACAACTGAACAACCTTGCTGCTATGGCTCTTTTCTTTGGTGCCGGGGAAAACAGCTTCAATCACATCGCGGCCGGTAATCTGCCCGGCACCGACTTCAGCGTATAAATCTTCTGCAGATTCAACGCTGAATATTGCAAACACATCATCAAAGGCTTTTTCCGCAAACTCATACCCTTCTTTTTGAAATCCGCGCTCTAATATTGATTTTCCGAGAGTAATATATTCCTCACGCTGACGTAGACGCACAAAGCGACGAATGCGTGCCCGTGCC
>CAJXJM010000169.1 GCA_913054205.1 uncultured Rhodospirillaceae bacterium | reverse complement strand
CGTCGTCCAAATATTCAACAACTGCATAGGATGGACGCGGATCGCCATCCCAGCTCATGCCGACAGCCGCCGCACAAACCAATTTGTTTACTCTGTCACCATTTTTGATGTTGCGGACGGACGGGCCATGAATATGACCATGCGCCATAACGTCATAATCGTGATCGAGGAGTTTCTCGGCGATTTCGTCATCGGTGAGGCGGAACGGAAATGCATCTGCATCACCAATGTCATACGGTGTGGCGTGGAAGACATGGAAATCGTGGCCCATATCGGGTGTGTAGGTATTCGAGAACGGACGTTTGTCGAGCCAATCGAGTTGTTCGGTGCTCAAACGTTCGCGAGTTTGCTCCATCATCCGGAACATCCATTCCTGATGCGGGCTTTTTGGTTTAGCGGTTTCCCAAATTTTGCGGGTGACCCAAAGATCAACATTACCGACAATAAGGTCAATTTCGGGACGATCCATCATCCGTTGGACAATTTTTTCGGGTTCAGGTCCGAGGCCGACAAGATCGCCAATGACGATGACTTTGTCGGGGTTTTCTGCAGCGACACGTTCTTCAACCGCATCCAATTGCGTGACTTGACCGTGAATATCTGAATACAGGCAATATTTAAAGCTCATGATTTTTTTCCTTTCTCTCGCCATTTGGAATGGCGCAGATTTTAATTTCATCCCCAGTTTGGATTTAAAATCGCCTGCCCCCAATGCAGGTTGTAATTCGATTTTAATTCTTACTGTTGAATTCAATGCCTATCTATACCAAATCCGCCTTAGGTGCCGCAAACTTATTTGTCGAAACTCACGAAAAAACTAACGATAAATCCCTAAAAAAAATATTGGATTTATGCACGCCTATATTGGCGAAATGGTTGCGCGCCGGGCTGTCAGGTTGTAAACCCCGGCCATAGAAATTTTTACCAACACAAATAATTGGGGTAATAAAATGGCCGCACCAGAAAAAGATGAAATTGATTTAGCCGCTCAGGAAACTGTCCGTGAAGCGCGCACAAGAACAGCTCCTCTCGACGACAACGCTTTGGACATGATGTTCAATGCCAATCGCTCGTTCAACGGTTGGAAAGACGATCCGGTGAGCGATGATCAGCTCAAACAAATTTATGATTTGATGAAGCAATGCCCAACCAGCGCCAATAGCTGCCCCTTAAGGATTAAGTTTATCCGTTCCGACGAAGCCAAAGAAATATTGGGCCCTGTCGTGATGGAACGCAACCGTGCAAAAACGCTGCAAGCACCGGTAACCGCAATTCTCGGATTTGATCACGATTTCTACCAGCATTTTGGCACCCTCACGCCGCATCGCCCCACCGAGATGAAAGAGCGCATGGAAGCCAATCCCGAGATGGTGCCGTGGTGGGCCAATTTGAACGGTGCTTTGCAGGCTGCCTATTTCATGATGGCTGTTCGTGCCGTCGACCTTGATGTGGGGCCGATGCAGGGCGTTGATAAGCCTGGCATGGACGCGCTTTATTGGTCCGGTACCAAGGTCAAAACCGCCTTTATCGTCAGTATCGGTCGCGGTGACGAAAGCACGATCTTCAAAAAGCTCCCCCGTTTTGAATTTGAAGATATTTGCGAACTGCTTTAGACACCTAAATCACTTGTAAATATGGCGAAAATCTATAAAACCAGCGCGGCGTGAGGGTAAACTCGCGCCGCTTTTCTTTTTTGGCACTTTTCTTGAAAAATTGATGATATGACAAACTCTGACCTCCATCCGTTTCGTACCCATACTTGCGGCGAACTTCGTGAGCAACATACCGGCGAGACCGTTCGCCTGTCGGGCTGGGTCCACCGCAAGCGCGATCACGGCAATCTCCTCTTTGTGGATTTGCGCGATCACTATGGCCTGACCCAATTGGTGATCGAAAATACTGGCGAAATCTTTGAAACGCTGGAAAAGGCGCAGCCTGAAAGTGTGATCACGGTAACGGGTACGTTGGAGAAACGCTCAGAGGATACGATCAACCCGGAACTGCCAACCGGCGAGATTGAGCTTCGGATTGAAGACATCAATGTTGAAAGCCCAGCTGATGAGTTACCGATGCAGGTCTTTGGCGATGCAGATTTCCCCGAAGACATTCGGTTGCGGTATCGTTTTCTCGATCTACGCCGGGAAGAGGTGCATGCCAACATCGTGCTGCGCTCAAATGTGATCTCCTCGATCCGCCGGCGCATGACCGATAGCGGTTTCATCGAGATGCAGACGCCGATTTTGACAGCGACGTCGCCGGAAGGTGCCCGCGATTACTTGGTGGCAAGCCGCGTCCATCCGGGCAAATTTTACGCGCTTCCTCAGGCCCCGCAGATTTTCAAACAAATGCTGATGGTCTCGGGCTTTGATAAGTATTTTCAAATCGCGCCGTGTTTCCGAGATGAAGATGCCCGCGCTGATCGCTCGCCAGGTGAGTTCTACCAATTGGATATTGAGATGTCTTTTGTCACGCAGGACGATGTCTTCAACGCGATTGAGCCGGTTCTTCACGGTGTTTTTGAAGAATTTGCCGGTGATCGTAAGGTATCGCCGCAGCCGTTTGAGCGGATTGCATATGCGGATTCTGTTCGCTGGTATGGATCAGACAAACCTGATTTGCGCAATCCTATCAAAATGGTTGACGCGACGGACACGTTCCGGGGCTCCGGCTTTAAGATTTTTGCCGGTATGATCGAAAAGGACCCGAATGTAGAAGTTTGGGCCATTCCCGCCCCAACCGGCGGCAGCCGCGCCTTTTGTGACCGGATGAATTCCTGGGCGCAGGGCGAAGGTCAGCCGGGACTTGGCTATATTTTCTTCCGTGACGGCGAAGGCGCGGGGCCGCTCGCCAAAAACATCGGCCCGGAACGCACAGAAGCACTTCGGACAGAGCTTGGCCTTGAAGACGGAGATGCGATTTTCTTTGTCGCCGGCCAGCCCAAGACATTTGCCGCCTTTGCCGGGGCAGCCCGCATGCGCGTTGGCGAAGAGTTGGAGCTTTGTGAAAAAGACGTCTTTAAGTTCTGCTGGATCAATGATTATCCAATGTATGAGATGGATGAAGATACCGGTCAGATTGAGTTTAGTCACAATCCATTTTCAATGCCGCAAGGCGGCATGGAGGCGCTTGAAAATAGTGACCCTTTGGAGATCCTCGCCTACCAATATGACATCGTGTGCAACGGCGTAGAGCTATCCTCCGGTGCCATTCGGAACCACCGTCCCGACATCATGTATAAAGCGTTCGAAATTGCCGGCTACTCCAATAGCGATGTTGAAGAGCAATTTGGCGGCCTGCTGAATGCCTTTAAATTTGGTGCACCGCCGCACGGTGGATCAGCGCCTGGCATTGATCGGATCGTCATGCTGTTGGCCGATGAGCCGAATATCCGCGAAGTCATTGCCTTCCCCATGAACCAGCAAGCTGAAGATTTGTTGATGAATGCACCGGTTGAGATTACACCCGAGCGCTATAAAGAACTTCACATCAAAGCTGATTTACCCAAGGTGAAGAAAAAATACACCGACGAAGAATAGGTATAAACCGTAACATTCTCGAACCGAATTTTTGCCTATCTAGTGTATGTGAATTGATCCACCTACTACCTACAGTGTCTTATAGTACAAAAACCGAATTTTTGCCCTGCAACCTGTTGTCAGCAATAAACAAAGGCGTGCATACTTCTGCCTAAGAGCGTGGATACATATCGCGCCGCCATTATACAAAATTTTTAAACAGGAAGCTTGAGGGGATTACCATGAGACGGTGGCTGGGTGTCGTCTCCGCATTTATACTATCGATATTTGTCAGCGGATGCGCTCTCCCTGTCAGCGTGACGGTGGCATCCTGGGCGCTTGACGGTTTCAGCTACGTCGCGACCCAAAAATCAATCACAGATCACGGAATTTCTCTTCTTGCCGGTCAAGATTGCGCGCTCCATCGAATTGTTACCGAGATGGATCTTTACGCCTTATGCACCGATTACAAAGAAATCAAAGACAAGACAGCAGCCACGGCTATCGCTGATGCTTCAGAAATCATTGAAACCGGCATTAATAAAAATAAAGTCGATGATATTTTTGAGGGATTTTCCCTGAAGGCTCCAACGCCTATCACAATACTTGAGCAGCATGAAGCTCAGTTTAAAGACCATGCCAAAGTCCAGATTAAAGAACCTTCCATAGAAGAAATCGCCAATTTCGAAACCGCTTCAGGCGGAAAAGACCTGAGTGATTTTGAAAAAATCGAAGACCCGGATGAACAAAGTAGTTTTGGGATAAAGGGTATTTGGAGTTTTATAAAGAAACTCCCGGACTTTATTACCTAAATTTAATCAACACTCAGCTTTAAGGGCGGAAGCTTCAGCGGCACCTCAAAGGGTCTGTCCGGTATATCAACGTCTCGATTGATGGATGCATTTTTGAAGGCGTCGATGGTTTTAAAAGCGAGCGATTTTTTAGGCTGGCTTTCAATTTTTTCAAGCAGTGCGAGAATTTTTTGTGTGCGGACGATAATGTGCTCGGCATTTGCGGCGTGTGTCTTTTCGAATTTGAGGCGTTGACGCCAAACTTCAGCATAATTTCGCGGCCGGTCCGGCTCTGACCGCTTACCGGTTAAAGCGCCAATCGTAACGTCAAAATTTGGCATCATTTCGGGCTGAAACGATAAATCTGTGTGTTGGTCTGAGGTTAAATAGCCAGACTCGTAAAGCTCCGCACTTAAATCCACCATTTCTCGCGGCGAAATTGCCTGCAGGTTATAGCGGGCTGCTATGCCTCTCAATTCACCGGTCATTGAGGGGGGCGGGGCATCGAAATGGGGATATGTACGCAGATTAGACAGCTTGGGCACTTCCAGTCATCCGAGAGACAGCAGCAGTATCTGACGGCTGATTGTGAAGGGGTGATTTCAGTTGCATAGACCGCCGCCGGCGATTGCCTTCTGCTTCTTTAATCTGCTTGATTTTATACATGGCTTCATCAGCGCTTTGTAAAAGCTCATGTGCATTATCGCCGGATTGATAGGCCTGCATTCCGAAACTGGTTTGAATGTTTAATGTATGGCCTTCCCAAGTAAGTGATGCCTCGTTGAGAGCTCGATTGAGAGTCTCGGCGCGCTCCAATCCATTTTCGCGAGTGGTGTTTACCAATATGATTGCAAATTCATCGCCGCCTAGACGGCCGACAACGTCCATATCACGTGTCTGGTCCGTCAGAATACTTGCTACTTTTCGTAAAACCTCATCACCCGCCGCGTGGCCGAAAGAATCGTTGATCGGTTTAAACTCGTCGAGATCGATATACACCAACGCTCCATGCTCAATATTGCGTTGGGCGCGGGCCAATACTCGCTTGAGTTCAGCTTCGAAGCCGCGGCGGTTTAAAACGCCGGTCAATTCATCACTTGTCGCCAATTCTTCAAGATAGGCAATGCGCGTTGATTGCTCGCTCAATTTGCCGCGCAGCGTTTCATTTTCTGAAAGCATGTGCGTAATAGCTTCCAACAAATCTGTTTCATCTACGATTTCATCGATTTTTTTGCCATTTACAATTATGGAGGAGGATGCGCCAAACGCGCAGAACCGTCGCGCTATTTCCGCGATATTATTTAGATGCCCTTTTATTTTATTTGAAGGCTGTTCAACTACCAATTTTGTTAACACGAAAGTTCCTTTCGAATTGCCTGCCAGCAACCTTCTTTATACGTGAGAGAAGTTACTTTCCGATTAACAATGCAAAGGACGCGCCAAACTAAAAATTGTTTAATATCAATGCTTTATAATTATTTCATAAAGCAAAAATACACCCGTACTCGGACACTTTTACCGACTCGGCAGAAGAATCTGCCTGGCCTTGATTTTGAGATGGGGCCACACAACTTAAAAGCGCGAATGTGATCTAGAGTGTCGCCGCTTTATCTTGGCGCTTTTGGCTGGGATGAACTAGGATAAAGCGACAGCATTTTTGACTTTTCGGATTCTTATTTCATGCGCAATTTTTTAACGTTCATTTTATTTT
>CAJXJM010000168.1 GCA_913054205.1 uncultured Rhodospirillaceae bacterium | reverse complement strand
TTCAACAAAATGATCCCCAACATCCTCACAATGCTTGCCCTTTGCGCCGGTCTGACAGCTATGCGGTTTGGCCTTGAGGAAAAATGGGAGGCGGCCTGCATCTCACTCGCCATTGCGGCGATTTTGGATTCTTTGGATGGACGCATTGCGCGTGCTCTGCGCGGCACAAGTAAATTTGGCGCGGAATTAGATAGTCTTTCAGACTTTATCTGTTTTGGTGTTGCGCCCGCTTTTCTCCTCTACCTTTGGACTATGAAAGACGCTGGGCCTTATGGCTGGGTTCTGGTGCTGCTGTTTAGTGTGTGTTGCGCCCTTCGGCTTGCGCGCTTTAATACCGATATCGAAGGTCCAGATCTTCCGGCCTGGACAAAGAACTATTTTACAGGCGTTCCAGCGCCCGCCGGTGCCGGTCTCGTAATGCTGCCGATGATCATCACATTCCAGGTTGAGTTCGATTTTTTGCGCCAGCCTTTTGTGGTCGCGATATTTATTTTAGCTGTGTCTGCGCTTCTCGTTAGCCAGCTGCCCACCTATTCGTTTAAGAATCTGAGAATTCAACACCGATTTGTTTTACTCACGATGCTGATTGTCGGATTGGCTGCCGCGCTGGTTGTCAGTGCTCCTTGGCTGACACTCACGATTATACTGTTTGCTTATATCGCGTCTTTCCCACATGGCGCACAAAGCTACAAAAAATTGGCAGCTAAAACGCCTAAATCCAAGGCACCTAAATCAGAATCCCAAACAGAGAGTGAGCAGTCGAGCAATTCGGAAGACAACACCAATCCAGAATTGAACGACGAATAAGCGCTATTCAGCTGGACTTAATTTTTGACCGGCGCTCGAAGACAGCTTGGCTTGCTGACGCCGCGCCCGCCATCCCTGCACATTGGCGCGGATCATGAGCGATGCAGGCGTTACAAAAAGCGTTAATATAGTCGCAAATCCCAAACCAAAAGCAATGGCCGTTGAAAGCTGAGTCCACCACTGCGAGGATGGAGCACCCATAAACACTTCGCGAGTCACAAAGTCTATATTCACACCAAATACCATTGGCATCAGACCCAGTATTGTTGTCGTTGTGGTCAATAGGACCGGCCGCATACGTTGAGCGCCGGTTCGCAAAATCGCCTCCATAGGATCACTTATCGTTTTGCGCAATTGATCGAAGGTATCGATCAAAACAATATTGTTATTTACAACGATCCCCGCGAGCGCAATCACACCGATGCCGCTCATCACGATACCAAATGGCTGGCCGGTTAATAACAATCCGATAAAGACTCCAATGGTCGACATAATCACAGCCGACAAAATCAGCAATGCCGAATAGAAGCTATTAAATTGAGTGACTAGGATAATCGCCATGATAAACAGCGCGACGCCGAAAGCTTTAGATAAAAATTCTTTGGCTTCACGTTGTTCCTCTTCTTCGCCTTTAAATTCAATCTCAACCCTGGGATCAATTTTTTGCGTTTCCAGCCAAGTGGATATTTCTTTGACTTTAACCTCGGCCAATAATCCCGGCTCCAAATCGGCTTTTACAGAAAGAGAACGTTTGCCATCAACCCTAGTCACTTTTCCAATTCGCGGTTCAGCAGTGCGCTTGATGAAATTGCTTAACGGCACCACACCCTGATTAGTGCTAACGCGGATATGATCGAGCTGTTTGATGGTTCTAAATTCAACCGGATAACGCACCCGTATTTCGACCTCGTCATCGGTATCGTCAGGTCGATACTCATCAACTTTTATACCACCGGTGACCAGGCGAATTGACTGACCGATGGTTTTAATATCAACGCCAAATTTAGCGGCTTGGGATCGATCAACCGAAACCTCCCAGGTAATCCCCGGCAATGGCCGTGAATCCTCGATATTGATCAGACCTTCGGTATTCTCCAGCTTTTGCCGAATAAGAGCCGTAACGTTTTCCAGAACTTCCGGATAGCGCGATGATATTTGAAGATTTATCGGCTTGCCAACAGGCGGTCCGCCCTCTTCTTTCCGCGCATCAATGTAAATACCGGGAATGTCTTTGGTACGATCGTCTATCTCTTTTAAAATGACCTCAGCTTTACGCCGTTTATCCCAATCGATAAACTCAAGTGAGATGGTGCCGATGATATCTTCGGCTTCCTGGCTATTTTCTTCGCTGCCGGTTCGGGTATAAATCGTTTCAAACTCTGTCATACCCAGAATACGGGACTCAACTTCGCGCATAATCACATCTTTTTCCTGGATCGACAGATTGCCGCGTGCCCGTACTTGTAACTTGGCATTTTCAGGTTCGATCTCAGGAAAAAATTCAACCCCTTTACCAAACGCACCGTACAAAACCTGGATGGCGATCAACATGCCAAAAGCTGCCAAGACAATTTTTCCAGGATGGCGCAAGACCGGCTTTAAAAGTTTTAAATATCCGCCGACAAATCCCTCTACATCATCCAAATCACCTGTCTCACCCGCCAGCATCGCCTTTAAAGATTTATCATCCGTTGCACCGGGCTTGCCGAAAATTGAGCCAAGTGTCGGTACAAAGATCAGCGCCATTAAAAGCGAGGCTGACAATGTCAAAATAAGCGTCAGTGGCAGGAATTTCATAAACTCTCCGACCACACCCGGCCAGAACAGCAGGGGTAAAAAGGCGGCCAAAGTTGTTGCCGTCGATGCGATAATAGGCCATGCCATGCGCTTTGCTGCCAGTCCATACGCGCGGCTACGCGGCTCGCCTTCTATCATTTTTCGATCGGCGTATTCCGTCACCACGATCGCGCCATCAACCAACATGCCAACCGCCAGGATCAAGGCAAAAAGCACAATCATATTCATCGTTAATCCAAGAGCAGAAAGTGCCAGGATTCCGATAAGGAATGAACCTGGAATGGCAATTCCCACCAATCCGGCAGTTCGCGCACCCAATACCGCGACGACAACAACCATCACCAAGATGATGGCGCACAAGACATTGTTTTGAAGATCTTTGAGCATGTCACGAATGTTGTCGGATTTGTCTTGAGAAAAATTGATGGTTACCGCGTTCTGCAAATCCACCGGCCAGTTCTGGCGTTCAGTTTCAACAATTTTTCTGATGTCGGCAATCGTCTCAATGATGTTTTCACCGGTTCGCTTAGAAACTTCCAGCGCAACGGCCCCTTTACCGCCAACCCTGGCAAACCCTTTTGGGTCCTTAAAAGTTTTCCGAACTTCGGCAACATCTCTGACCCGAACGGCAGAATCCCCATCAACGACGACCGGCATATTCATAATGTCGGCAACGTTTTCGAAAATGCCCGGAACTTTGATAGAAAAGCGTCCTTTACCAGTGTCTTGAACACCGGCAGCGACAAGCAGGTTGTTGGATTGCATAACAGCCGTAACGGCGCTGGCTTGAATACCGTAGCTTTCGAGCTTAACCGGATCGATGATCACTTCGACCATTTCTTCGCGGTCACCAGCGATTTCGGCTTTCAATACACTTGGAATTCCTTCGATGGAATCTTGCAGTTCATTGGCAAGACCTATGAGCTTACGTTCCGGCACATCACCCGAAAGAATAACCACGACAACCGGAAACAGACTGAAATTCACTTCGTGCACAGTCGGCTCGTCGGTTTCATCGGGCAGTTCAGGCGTCGCGAGATCGAGCTTTTCACGCACGTCGTCCATCGCCTTATCGGCATCAAATCCCGCCTCAAATTCAAGCGTGACATTTGCGCCGCCTTCATAACCGGTCGAGCGCATTTCTTTGACGCCTTCAATGACCCTCAATTCCTGCTCAATTGGGCGCACAATAAGCCGCTCTGCATCCACTGGCGAAACCCCATCAAGAGTTGCGTTCACATAGATGATCGGAATGTTAATGTCCGGCTCGGATTCTTTCGGGATGTTGATGTAGGAAATTGTCCCCGAAACCAAAATTAAAATTAACGCTGCAAGAATGGTTCTTGAATGCGAGATGGCTGCATCTATGACGGTCGATGTCATGGCTATTTACCTTTAAGCTCTGATATTGCCGTCGTGCCGGCTGGGACAGGATCGACTTTCTGGCCGACTTTCACAAATTCCTGGCCACGATTAATAATGGTCACGTGATCAGGCAATCCGCCAAGCCACATGCCTTCGGGCGTATCGGCCACCAATTGGATTGGGTTGAATTTAACAATGCCTGTATCGGTCACAGATTTGACGCCAACCAGCCCGTCGCGGGACAAGGTCAATACCGCAGGTGAAACCCGATGTGCTCGGACCATGCCCAATGAAATTCGAAGTTCCACCGTTAGACCAGCCACAATTGACCGATCTACATTGGGCGTTTCAATTTCAACTTTAAAGGTTCGAGTCGCGTTGATCGCTTGTGCTGAGACATACTTGATCTTGCCTTCAAAGGTTTTGCCAGTAACCAATCGCGCTTTTGCGGTCAATCCTGTCTGCACCTTAGCGATTTGAGATTCAGGAATATTCGCCACGACCAGCATGGGCGATAAATCGACAATGGTCGCAACCGAATTGCCAACCGCGACAACATCACCAATCTCAACCGGACGCGCTTCCAAGACTCCATCAAAAGAGGCTCTGATAACGGTTCTATTGAGATCGAGTTTTATTTTTGCCAAGCTAGCCCGAGCCGAATCCAATAGCGCTTGGGTCTCCGCCAATTTTACTTTGGAACGGAATTTTCGCGCCGACAATTCTTTGGCAGCCTGATATTCTATTTCGCGCTGATTTAGTTTGGCTTTTGCTTCAGACAGGCGAGCCGGTCGATCATCCAATGCTATTTGAACAATCACATCGCCTTTTTTGAGGCGGTCGCCTTTTTGGGCTTTAATCGCGACAATGCGTCCGGAGGTCTCGGCCTTTAGATTTACTTTGCGAGAAGCCTCGGTTTTACCGAGGATGACCAGTTCATTGACCTTTATTTGAGCGACAGAAAAATTCACCCGCACGCGTGGCAATGCCACTTTTTTGGATACAATCTTTGCTTCATCGGCTGTTTTGGCATTAGTTTGATCAGCACCGCCAAACTGGCCCGATGCAATCCATCCTACCGCAGCAACGGCGATAACGATTGAAATTTTATAAGAATTCTTCATGCCGCATCTCCTGTTTCGACAAGGAGATTATTTTGCTTCTCTGTCTCATCGTTCTCTTCATCTATTGAAAGTAACAAGTCTTTATTCTCTTCCATGTAATTGGCTGCCGCCTCGTAAACCGCAAGTCCCAAGCCCCGCACAAATAGACGACCAGCAGGTTGACCCGTTGGATCGACGCCTTCGATGCATTCGCAGCCGTTACGGAAATAGTCGATGTAGGATTCTAGAATTTCTTCACGATGTTTGGGCGATAATAAATGACCAAAAAACAGCATGGTTATGCTTTCTGACCGGGTTTTATCTAGAACCGGCAACTTGTTCAGATCTTCTTTGAGAGAGCTCAGTCCCGTTTCAGTTAGGCTGTAGACTTTCTTAGCGGGACGGCCTTCTTGTTCGATTTCCGTACAGGTAACAAATCCGTCTGCCAGCAGCTTGTTAAGCGCTGGATAGATTGAGCCGTATCCTGCATCGTAGAAGTGGCTAAATGGCCCTTCTTCGAACATCTTTTTAATTTCATAACCTGATGCGTCTTTGAGACTAAGCGCACCCAAACAAAGCGATTTTACATCCATAGCGAACCTATAAACCTACATTAGACCTTATATTGAATTGATATATATCGTTTTGATATATAATCAAGTAGTTATATACCACAATATGAAAAACCCCGCTCCAATGAAGAAGCGGGGTTCTTTAAATAGACAAGAAAAGCTCAGATATTTAGGAGTTTTGCCGCATTTCCGCCGCAAATTGCAGAACAGTCATGCTCCGTTAACCCCTCAACCCGGTTGACCAAACCAACAGGATCGTCTTCTCCCATGTCATATGGATAGTCGGTTCCTAGCAATATGTGGTCAGCGCCGTACTTTTTGATCAAATATTCAAGCTGATCGGGCTCGAACACCATGGTGTCAAAATAAAACCGTTTAAGATAATCGCTGGGTAAATCCGGTAGG
>CAJXJM010000167.1 GCA_913054205.1 uncultured Rhodospirillaceae bacterium | reverse complement strand
GTCGCTGTTTCCTGGACAACGCCAAGAAGCAGCGCGCCAATCACCGGGCCGTACCAAACCGCCGTGCCGCCAATCATCGGCATGGCGATGGCATTGACGGCGATGACCAATGCAAAGGCAGAAACAGGATCGACGAAGGTCACAAAAAATGGAAAGGGTGCCCCAGCGATGCCCATCAGAGCGCCCATCGTTGTCGTCGAAATCAATTTCAATTTGAGCGTCGGAACACCCATACATTCAGCGGCGACCTCATCGTCACGGACCGCTGTTAAACCCTGTCCTAAACGCGATGAGCTGAGATATCGCGAGATCGCCGTCGCAGCAACGGCAATGACGAGCATCAGCATAAATAAAAGCTCGATGTAATTGTCGAAAATAAAGGAGCCTTTAGGCGGAAGAACGTAGGTGCCGGCACCGCCGCCGACATATTTCCAATTGTAGATAATCGTTTCGAATACCAACGCGGTGGCCAGGGTAGCGATTGCGAAATAAACGCCTTTTAGCCGAAGGGTGAGGTACCCCGCCGCCAAACCTAAAAGCCCGCAAATAACGCCAGCGGCCAAAATCAAAATCGGTAACGGCAGCGCGAACGCCTTGTTTAAGGCGACTGTCGTATAGACGCCAACAGCGAAAAACCCGGCGCTGCCAAAATTTACGTAGCCGGTGAAACCGCCCAGAATATTCCACGCCACCGCCATCACCAGGCCTTGCAGGACGACGTAGGTGGTAAAGAAATAAAACTCATTGTCGGCGATTTTGGTAAAAGCAAAACCGGCGATGAGGATGACAATGACCGATATCCAGAATTTATCTATCTTCATTAAGCCCTGCCAAATATTCCTTGTGGCCGGAGAGCCAAGGTTAAAAGAAGGATGCTGAAACCGACTGCCGGTGCCCATGACGGGCCATAAAAAGTGGCAATGAAGCTTTCGACCACACCAATTAAAATAGCGGCGAGAAAGGTGCCACTGATACTGCCCATGCCGCCGAGAACGACGATGGCGAAAATTCGGCCGATATAGAGCCTGCCAACCGACGGCTCGACCGGTTGAATGATGATCAACAGCGCGCCGGCGAGAGCCGCAGAGGCAATCGCGATTCCCATGGCCACGCGTTTTACCTTCAGGGGATTAGCGCCCATGAGCTGCAACGCGAGGCTATCTTGGGAAACCGCCAATATGGCTTTTCCCATAAACGTCTTGCTCATGTATAAAACAACTGCGCCGGTCATAATGGAGGCGGCAATTGCAGGAACCAGCATCCTGTAAGGCAGGTCGAGAACACCAATATGCAATGTCTTGCCGATATAGGGCGCACTTACGAGCCGGTAATCAACGCCGAACGTCAGGATCAAGAGAACCTCGATAATGAACATAAGGCCGAAAAAGAAGGCGAGCCCGCTGAGAGATTCCTGGCTGGTGCGCTCGAAGCTGACATAGTAAAATCGGTAAAGGTTTGTGCCTATAAAATAAAAAACCGGCACAAATACAACGCCGATGAGAACCGGATCAATGCCGAAATTTTCATTGAGAATGTAAGCAACGAAGGAACCCATAATAACGAATGTCGGATGCGCAATGTTGACGATGTCGAGCTGGCCAAAAGCAATCGACAAGCCGAGCGCCACCGCCGCATAAAACGCACCAAGCATAAGGCCCGCAAAAACAGCGTTTAATAATAAATCAACTGTAAACACTGTTATGCGGGCCCCTGTTACCTTGGTGTTGAACTAATACGATATTTAAACTGCAGCTATTATCTACTGCTTATATGGATATACAATACTTCCGGATTTAACACTATCGGGATAAAGCACGATCCGCTTTCCCGGCTTGTTAAATTGCGCGATATCATTGGCTTTAACATCGCGGAATTGAATCTGCAGCGTGCGGGTTTTTGCCCATTCGCCGTTCTTGGCGAAGCTCACATTTCCAACCACCGTCTTGAAGGTCGTCTTATGGATGTAGGCGGCGATTTTCTTTTGGTCGAGGCTACCGACTGCCGTTACCGCATCGCCCAAAATTTGGAGATAGGAATAGGCGAAAGGCGGCAGATAGTGACCAAACGGATCAACACCTTTACCCTTGGCACCCGCCTGATATTTTTTCAGGAATTCTTTGACGCCAGGGAAATTAAGAGTTGGTTCTGGTACCCAGAAATCATAATTGACGATGCCGTTGAGCATCGGTCCTAAGTTTTTCTGAATGCCGGCAAATTGCAAACCAACCATGCCGCCACCGAACATTTTGGCTTTAAGATCCAACTCATTAGCCGCTTTGACAAGACCAACCGAGCCGCCGGGATAGGATCCGATATAGATCAAATCCGCCTTGGCAGCTATAATTGCCCGCATGACCGAGGTCACATCGGGGGAGCCGAACGGGAATGTTTTGTCATAAACAATTTTTAGGCCGAGACGTTTGGCGTGGCGCCTGGCACCGGCAACCGCGCTCAAAGCAAAATCTGCGTCTTCAGACAGGAGAGCAATAGATTTCGGTTTTGGGTTTTGCTCCATGGCGAGTTTGAAATAGCCACGAGACCAGTCATCTTTTGGAATAGGACCTGCTGGCATAATTTGGAAATAGCGGTCGTAATTGAACTTGTCGTTCACTGCCAAGCCAAACAAAGACATGAACACCAAGCCTTTGCGCATAATGATCGGCATCGCCGGCGAAATTTCGTTGGTGCCATAACTGGATACCACGAGATCAACTTTGTCGACGTTCAGCAATTTAGAATAGATGCCGGGCACCTTGGAGGGCGACGTTGCATCATCATAATAGACAAATTCAATTTTGCGCCCTAATAGGCCGCCTTTTTTATTGATGTCGTCTTTCCAGATTTTCATGGCAATGAGGGCTGCTTTACCTGCACCAGCCAAAGGTCCGGTCAACGCCATGCTGAAACCAATTTTTAGATTTTTGGCCTGAACATTTGCCGGTAGCGCAAATAACATTGCAGCGGCAATCATGGCCGTGACAACAAACATACGTAGGGGGTGAGTTAGAGACTTGAACATACCATTTTCTCCTTGTGTGGATTGATAAAACGATAAACAAACCGCGCGCTGCCTGAGTTTAATCTCATTTTTGACAACCGCTGGGTAACTTAAGTACTCAATATGTGACTGTAACTTGATCACGAAACCGAGATCAAGGTTAATCTGAAAATGTGATTTGGTTATTAAGATTAATGCTTCTAGGTCAATCAACCATTGCGGTTGCTTCAATTTCAATAAGCCAATCGGGATGAACCAGCCTTTGAACCTGATACGTCGTCGATGTTGGTTTTGTGTCGCCAAAAAAAGCGATGACCTGCGGCGCACCTTCTTGGATATAAAGATCAACATCGGTGGCAAGCGCATTAATGCGTACAACATCGGATGGCTTTGCACCGGCGGCGACTAGCGCGTGTTCAATATTACGCAGCACCTGTTTCACTTGGGCGTGCATGTCGTCAAGCCCGACGATGTTTTGATCATTATCGAAGGGCACAATGCCGGCCAAAAACACGTGCGTGCTGCCTGTTGCTTTAATAACTTGAGTATAAATGCCCTTATTCGGTAGATAGATTTCCGGTGGATTGATGCGCTCGATCGCCATTTTTTTTCTCCCTATTTCAGTCACATTCTATTTCTACTATATTTATAGAATGATTTGTTCAAAGGTCTTGTTAAAATTACTCGTCGTTGCGGTGGCAATATTGGCATCCCAGCCGCTAAGGGCTGCGGGGTCATCAAATGTGCTGGAGGGTGTCTGGTTTCGTTGTGAATTTGCCCACAGTCAAATACCCCCCAATGATGACTGCCGTATGTTGGATGATGATGGTTTTCAGGTCGTTGATGGTATTGTTCATCATGTCAAAATCACCAACAGCAATGAAACCAAGTGCCGACACGATCGCGTGGGCAATTGTTTTTTGAAAAACCAAACGGGCCTATCTGCCGAACGTACAGAAATTGGTCCTATTGAATTCTTTAAAAATACAGCATTGGTTACCTGGCTTGGCTGTACTCAAAAATACTCTCTCTCTAATTTTGGCTCATTCATTGAAATAGTTCCCGATCAGGAACAATGTTGGTGGACACCTGACAAACGTTATTTCATCAGTTTCTATCAACAGCCGCTCCAATTGGTCGATGAAGAATAAAATCTCATCGAAAAGTGTATCCCCTCTGTAGATCAAGGGTTGATATAAACGCTGCCGCTGACTAAACACTCTTATATAAGACTTCATAATGAAAAATAAGGACCTGCTCAATGAGCCCTGTAAAAATCAAATTAGGCGGCTACCAGCCCCCGACCTCAGTCCATAATCGTGCCGCTGAAGTTTTTGGCGAAGAATTGGCGAAGCGTGTGGGTGATGTGGTGAGCTACAAAATGGATGGCAATATGTGTGAAACCAAAGGCATCCAAGCCATTGATTTGCCCAATTTGGTCGAAGCCGGTGAGTTAACGATGTGTTATTTCGCCTCCAGCTACATGGCGGAGCGCGTGCCGGAAGTGGCGATCTTTGATCTGCCGTTTGTTGTTCAAAGCCGGGACAAAGCCTACGCAGCGCTTGACGGCGAATTGGGTGATTTGCTGAAAGAAAAGTTTCTTGCTGAAATGGGCGTTCGAATTTTGGGCTTTTGGGATAACGGTTTTCGCCATTTTACCAATGGTGTCAAAGAGATACGCACGCCAGCCGATTGCGCCGGCTTGAAAATGCGCTCGATGAATTCTGAGGTCCACCAGGAGTTTTTTAAGCTGTTGGGCATGGAGCCGACTTTTGTTGATGTCGCTGATCTCGTTGAAAAAGTAAAATCCGGCGAGATTGATGCCCAGGAAAATCCGCTGACCAACACCTACCGCTTTGGCACCTATCAGTATCATCGTCACATTACCCTGACCGGCCATTTCTTTGGAATGGTGTTGGTGATGGTTAATAATGAGATGTATCAATCCTGGCCGGCCGAGATCCAAGACGCCGTTCAAGCCTCAGTCGATGTCGCAACTGTGGCGCAACGAGGCTTTGCCCAAGCCGAAGACGACGAGGTCATGAACGCTCTTGATCCAGCTGAAAACGATATCGTGAGGTTAAGCGATGACGAACGTAGGGCCTTCGAGGATGCGGTTACGCCCTTGGTCGCCAAACACCGCGCCCGTTTAGGGGATCGATTGTTCGAGCTGGTCGAGTAAGATTTAATTTTCGTTTTAAAGAGATCGTTCGGTTATCTGGATAGTGATAGATTAATCGAACGCGCCCACTGCCGAGGGTATTAATGGCCGCGGTAATGAGTGGTGTGACGCCAAAATGAGCGGGTCAAAAAACGCCGCCGCGCCAAAAATCTCTGTATGATTGATCTGTGTTTCATGGGGAGTATATACGCCCGATTATCCCGGATTACTGCTGTTAATTTACTTATTCTGGTATGCATGAAACGCATAGCTATCGAATAAACCAAGTATATGCACCAAAAATGTAGTTAAACTGAAGCCTTGCTTAGGGCGTTGCAAATGGTATGAATGCGCCCAAAGAAAATTGAGTAAGAATTAAAAGTATTGAAAATCACCTAACTTTTGGAGGGGTAAAATGAGCGTTACAGTTGGTGTTATTGGATTGGGACCTATGGGCGGCAATGTCGCGGGGCTTCTTTTAAAAAAACAATTTAAAGTCATTGGCTTTGATCTCGATCCCAAATGCATTGAAGCTCTTGATGAGTTTGGCTTGGAGGCAGCGGCGAGCGTTGCGGAAGTTTCAGAAAAGGCGGATGTCGTCATCCTTTCTTTGCCGGTTATTGCAGCGGTCGAAAATGTCGTTGAACAGCTGAACCAAACGGATAAACCGGGGCAGATCGTCATCGAGTGTTCGACGCTTAAAGTTCAGCAAAAAATTGATGTCGCGGCGACGCTCAAAGAAAGTGGTAAAAACATGCTGGATGCGCCGATTAGTGCAACGCCGCCGATGCTGGCCAAAGGCATGGCGTCGTGTCATATCGGCGGTGACGAAGCTGCTTACAAAGAATGCCTGTCAATTTTTGACGGCTTCACGGCAAGTAATTTCTATGTTGGTGACGTCGGTGAT
>CAJXJM010000166.1 GCA_913054205.1 uncultured Rhodospirillaceae bacterium | reverse complement strand
AATTTTTTTATTTTCATCCGTGTCAAATTTTGAACCAGTGTACAAACTCATGACTGGCGGCGTATCTTGCCGAGGAGGGCAGGACGACAATGACAAAATCTGAGCTCATTGCCTATCTTGCGGAAGAGAATCCGCATTTATTCCAGCGGGACGTCGAGAGGATCGTAACGACGATTTTTGACGAGATCGCTTCAGCATTATCACGCGGTGACCGGGTTGAATTACGCGGATTTGGTGCATTTTCAGTCAAACAACGAGAAGCCCGCATCGGTCGAAATCCCAGAACCGGTGAAGCTGTCAATGTCGCTGCCAAGCGCGTACCTTATTTCAAAACCGGAAAACAACTGCGCGATAAATTAAACGAAAATTAAAGTTCTAATCATCTATTATATTCTTTGGATTGAGCGCCCTTTTCTTCAAGCGGCTGCCAGTCAACTGGAGTAGCCCGTCTTGAAACGTCTTTTGTCCTGGCTTGCCATGATCGTGGTCGGTGTCGTTGTAGTCGTATTTTCGGTATCCAATCGAAATTTGGTGACGCTCGACTTTTGGCCGCTGCCTTTTTTGCAAGATGCGCCAATTTACATTCCCGTGCTTATCGCTGGCTTTTTGGGTTTTGTTTTTGGCGGCACAATTTCCTGGTTCTCCGCAGGCGGCACACGTAGCAAAGCGCGTAAAGCAACCCGCCGGGCATCGAGCCTCGAAAAAGATCTGACCATCCTCCAAGTGAAAATCGACGAGCTCGATGAAAAGCGCAAACAAGCGAATTCCAACAAATAAATTTTCTTCTCTGGCGATCTAAAGTTCAGGCTTGTATAAGAGGCAAACTTCAGGAGAGATTGCTGCCTATGTCCTCAGATGTCCAACCACACGAACGCATTTTTATACCCCTTGATACGCCGGATTTAGACCGGGCACTTGAATTGGCCACAATGCTCAAAGGCCTGGTCGGCGGCGTTAAAATCGGCAAAGAGTTTTTTACAGCCCTTGGGCCCGAAGGCGTTCATAGCGTGACCGAACTCGGCATGCCGCTGTTTGCCGATCTCAAGTTCCACGACATCCCCAACACTGTTGCAGGCGCTGTCAGGTCTTGCGTTCGCCTAAAACCGGTTATTTTGAACATCCACGCCCAAGGCGGCCGCACGATGATGGAAACCGCTTGCGACGCAGCCGCTGAAGAAGCTGCTAAAATTGGCATAAATGTTCCTCTCATATTAGGTGTCACCGTCCTTACATCCTTAGACGACAGCGATTTGAACGATGTCGGTATCAGCGACACGACATTGGATCAGGTAAAACGCTTGGCTGCTCTTTCTCAGGAATGCGGATTGGACGGCGTTGTCTGTTCGGCGGCTGAGATCGAAGCTTTACGCGGAACCTGCGGCCCGGAGTTTAAACTTCTAACACCCGGCATTCGGCCCGAATGGGCGGCGGCAGGGGATCAAAAACGCATCGTCACGCCAGGCGATGCCATCAAGCGCGGCGCTGATTATCTGGTGATTGGCCGGCCGATCTATGGCTCGGACGAACCTGCCGAAGCGGCCAGAAGAATCGCGGCAGAAATTGTTGAAGCCCTAGGATGATGTCGATTGAGGTCAAAATCTGTGGACTTGATCGGGTTGAGAGTGTCGATGCAGCTATTGAAAATGGTGCCGATCTCGTTGGATTTGTGTTTTATCCACCCTCACCCCGAAATCTGACGCCAGAAGTGGCGGCGGCGCTCATCGCCCGTGTGCCGAATAATGTTACCCGAGTTGGATTATTTGTAGATCCAACCGACGAAGTGATCGATGCGGCGCTCGTAGGCACCAAACTTGATCTACTTCAACTGCACGGCTCGGAAACGCCGGACCGCGTAACGGAAATCAAGCAACGCACACAATTACCCGTCATGAAAGTCATCAAACTTGCCAGCGAGGCAGATCTTTTGATCGCCGCCGATTATTATGATGTTGCGGATCGTCTTCTGTTTGATGCCAAGCCACCTGCAGATATGGAAAACGCGCTGCCCGGCGGTAATGCTCTGGCTTTTGATTGGAAGCTTTTGGCAAATGCCGATATCCCGCTGTCTTGGATGCTTGCCGGTGGGTTAAACGCCGCAAATATTTCTGAGGCTATCCAAACAAGTGGCACAACCGCCGTTGATGTCTCCTCAGGTGTTGAAGAGGCCCCCGGCGTTAAAAACCCCAGCCGCATTAAAGAATTTTTGCTGGCTGCCAAAAGCTAATAGCCAATTGCATTTCTGACGCTTTCAGGTAAAACCATCACCATGATGAACCAGCCCAATACATATATGGACGGTCCCGACGAAGATGGTCATTTTGGCCTTTTTGGCGGACGCTATGTCGCTGAAACGTTGATGCCGCTCATCTTAGAGGTCGAGCGCGCCTATAATGAAGCCAAAGACGATGAGGCGTTTCAGACCGAGTTACGTGGCTATCTTAAAAACTATGTCGGCCGCCCGTCACCGCTGTATTTTGCTGAACGCCTGACCAATAAATTGGCCACTGATTCCGGCGGCGCAAGGATTTATTTCAAACGCGAGGATTTGAACCATACCGGCGCGCATAAAGTTAACAATTGCATGGGCCAGATTTTGCTGGCGCGGAAGATGGGCAAAAACCGCGTCATTGCGGAAACCGGCGCCGGCATGCACGGTGTTGCAACGGCGACGGTCTGCGCGCTATTCGATATTCCCTGCACGATCTATATGGGTACCACCGATATTGAACGCCAATCTCCGAATGTATCGCGCATGAAAATGCTGGGCGCCGAGATTATCCCGGTGACGTCCGGCACCGGTACCCTCAAAGACGCCATGAACGATGCGCTGAGGGATTGGGTCGCCAATGTCGAAACAACCTATTATTTGATCGGCACCGTCGCTGGCCCTCATCCGTATCCTGCCATGGTGCGCGATTTCCAATCCGTCATTGGCGAAGAAACCCGAGCGCAAATCATGGAACACGAAGGCCGCCTGCCCGACAGCCTGATCGCCTGCATTGGCGGCGGCTCCAATGCGATGGGGCTGTTTTTTCCCTTCCTTGATGACGAGGTTCGCATTATTGCCGTCGAGGCTTCCGGTGAAGGCATTGAAACCGGCAAACATGCGGCGTCTTTGAATGCCGGTGCGCCGGGTGTCCTGCACGGAAATCGTACCTATTTGCTGCAAAATGAAGACGGCCAAATCACTGATGCCCATTCAGTATCCGCTGGTCTGGATTATCCCGGCATTGGACCTGAGCACGCTTGGCTGCACGATATTGGCCGCGCAGAATATGTCTCGATAACAGATAAAGAAGCAATCGATGCTTTCCACATATGTACTAGATTGGAAGGCATACTTCCGGCGCTGGAATCTGCACATGCGATTGCCCATGTGATTAAAATTGCCGGCGATCTTCCAAAAGATCATATCATGGTCCTCAATATGAGCGGGCGCGGCGACAAGGACATGGACTCGGTCGCAGCTTATTTGGAACGCAACAAATGACCGGCACAGAACGCATCGCAAAACGTTTTGCCGATCTAAAAGCTGAAGGACGGGCAGGTCTTGTCACTTTTATTACAGCCGGTGACCCCAACTTCGACGTCTCATCAAGCATTCTCAAACAACTGCCGGCAGCAGGTGCCGACATCATTGAGCTTGGCATGCCGTTTTCTGATCCAATGGCCGACGGTCCGGCAATCCAGGCGTCAAGCCAACGCGCCCTCAACAAGGGCGCTTCGATGATCAAGACCCTCGATATGGTCCGTGAGTTTCGGAAAAGCGATGCTGACACGCCGATCATCCTGATGGGCTATTTCAATCCGATCTATATTTATGGCGTTGAAAAGTTCACTGCCGCCGCTTCAGAAGCTGGTGTCGATGGCTTTATCATTGTTGATTTGCCGCCGGAAGAAGCGGAGATGCGCGCGCCTGTCGAAAATGCCGGTCTAAGCTTTATATATCTAACGGCACCAACCACCGACGATGCACGCCTGCCAACCGTCGTTGAGCATGCCAGCGGCTTTATTTATTATGTTTCCGTCACCGGGATCACCGGCACCAAATCAGCGGCGACCCAGGATATTGAAACCGCGCTTAAGCGTTTACGGCGGCATTCCGATCTCCCCATTGCGGTTGGATTTGGCATCAAAACACCAGAGCAAGCCGCCGAGATTGGGAAATATGCCGAAGCCGTTGTCGTCGGCTCCGCCTTTGTTAACAAAGTCACCGAAAACTTGGACAAAAACGGCAACCCAAAGGATGGTTGCGCAGATGCGGTGCTTGGATTGGTGCGCGATATTGCCGGTGGCCTCAAATCCGGTTCACCTGCAACAGTTTAAAAGTGTGAGTGATATGGACCTCGTCCAGCGCCTTAACCAACATCACCCTAAAGTCATTGATCTTTCCTTGGACCGCATTGAGAGATTGCTGGAGCAACTCGGCAACCCGCAGGAAAATCTGCCGCCGGTTATTCATGTTGCGGGAACCAATGGCAAAGGCTCGTCTCTGGCTTTCATGCGGGCGATTGCGGAGGCAGCTGGCCTTAAAGTCCATGCCTACACCTCCCCTCATTTGGTGCATTTCAACGAACGCATCCGTCTCGCCGGCACGCTGATCAGCGATGACGCACTTCTGGCTTTGATCGATGAAGTGGAAGCGATTAATGGCGACGCGCCCATCACCTTTTTTGAAATTACCACTGTCATTGCATTCCTGGCTTTCTCGCGCGAACCAGCAGATTTGGTACTTTTAGAAACCGGGCTTGGCGGCCGCTTGGATGCGACAAATGTCATCGCAAGACCAGCTGTTACCGCGCTCACGCCAATTTCTCAAGACCACGCTGGATTTTTAGGAGAAGATATCGGCGGTATTGCAGTCGAGAAGGCGGCCATTATGAAACCCGGCGTCACCTGCGTTACGACAAAACAAAATACCACCGTCCTCGATGTCATTCGAGGATTTGCCGAAGGCGTCGATGCGCCGCTGATTGTTGAAGATGAAGATTGGTGGGTCGCGATCAAAGGCGAGCAGCTTACCGTTATGACGCCGGAAGGTGAATTAGAGCCGCCTCTGCCAACTTTGCCCGGCGCCCATCAATTACAAAATGCCGGTCTCGCGATAGTCGCTTTGGCAGCCCTCGGCGATGAACGCATCACCCGCCAAGCCGTTGCGGAAGGCATGACAAATGTCAGCTGGCCGGCGCGCATGCAGGTGCTCAAAAAGGGGCCGTTGGTTGATAAGGTGCCGCCTGAGTGGGAGCTATGGCTTGATGGCGGCCACAACCCAGCGGCAGGCGAGGCGATCGCAGCAACGGTGAAGGCCTGGCCTGGAGAAAAGGACAGCCAGCCGCTTTATCTTATTACTGGATTGATCAATACCAAAGACCCGGCGGGATTTTTGGCACCCTTTAAAGATCATGTCGCCGGTCTGTGGACCATCGAGATTGATGGTGAGGAAGCGAGTTTAAGCGCCGAAGAGCTTTGCGCCACCGCAGAGAAAATTGGGTTTAAGGCGAGACCCGCCTCTTCTCTGAGTGACGCGATCAGCGAAATTATTGCCCAACAAAAATCGGCCGCCCGAATTTTGGTTTGTGGATCACTCTATTTGGCGGGTATCGTTCTCAGAGAAAATAGCTAGGGAGACGTCAATCAATGGCACTTTTAATGTTCAATAGTCTACGCGGGAAAATAGAAGACTGGACAGTTTATTTTAACAAAGCCTATCCTGACCTCGAAATCCGCGAATGGCCTGAGATTGGCGATCCAGCGGACATTGAATATTTGGTGATTGGCCGCCCGATGCTGCAAGATTTACCAGTCTTGCCCAATCTTAAATTAATGCTGACCATGCTGGCCGGCGTCGAAGGCATTTATAACAATCCTGCCTGCCCCGAAGGCATCCCCTTGGTGAAAGGTGAGCCACAAGGCGGTGATCCTTCCTTGACCGAATATGGCGTCATGCACGTTTTGCGCCATCACCGTAATTTGCCGACCTATCAGGAACAACAGCGTCAGCACCTTTGGCAGCCAATTGAGCAAATTGGACCCAGTGATCGACGGGTCGGCATGCTGGGCTACGGCACC
>CAJXJM010000165.1 GCA_913054205.1 uncultured Rhodospirillaceae bacterium | reverse complement strand
CGCCGTCAGCGCCGCGCACACAGCTTCCTTAAAAACATCGAGTGCGGTTTCTGCCGCCGTCACCCGGTAGGCCTTTTTGGAAACCGCCTTTAACATCGTAAGCTGATCACGCGCCTCGTGGATGTAGGAGTGGTTTTTATCGAGATGCGGTGTTTCGATCTGACCGGTGATATGAAGCAACGGCGTCCCCGCTGTTTGAGCTTCAACCATAGAGCCGGCGGCGTTGCCGGCAGCAACACCGGTGCTGGTAAAAGCGACGCCTAATCGCCGACCGACCCGTGCGTAGGCATCAGCCATATTGACGGCACCCGCTTCGCCGCGCGCCGCTACATAGCGAATTTTACCGCGTTTTCCAATAGCATCCAGGAACGGCATGTTGTGGATTGAGATCACCCCAAAAGCAGCTCCGACACCGCATTCTTCCAGGAATGCGGCTATAACTTCACCTACCGTCGCTTTATCCGACATGTCTGGAAAATCCTCCCGAAATATCAATCGTTGCGCCTGTCGTGTAGGACGAATATGGCGTGCCTAAGAAAAAGATCGCATTTGCCGCCTCATCTGGAGTACCAAATCGGCCCAACGGAATGCCCTTTTCTTTTGAGATATCTCGCACCCATATTTCATAATCATTTCCAGCATCTGGATCAGCTTCAAAACGACGACGCCATTGGCCGGAATCCACTACACCAATTAGAATGGAATTCACGCGAATAGCCGGCGCCAATTCACGCGCCATTGAATGGATAAGGCTCAGCTGACCGGCCCTGGCGGCAGAAGTCGCCACCAGATGCGCCTCGGGCTGGCGTGACAATAGAGAACTCACACACACAATCGCGCCTGATTCTGACTTTTCTAAATGTGATTGAAATCCTTTACTGGGATAAATCACGCTGAAAAATTTGAGCTCCAATTCTTCACGCCACGCAGCATCATCCGTGTCTTCAAAGGTCGAGAGCCGCGCCTGCCCGGCATTATTGATTAAAGTATCAACACCGCCAAAACGCTGAACCACGTTGATGGCAAATGCATCAATCTGATCTTTGTCTAAAACATCGCAGGTTTCCGCCATAACGTGGTCGCCATCAAACTCTCCGGCCAATTCAACAACAGCATTGCTAAGGCGCGTGTTATCACGCCCGCAAATAGCAACATTCGCGCCCGCTCCTAAAAAAAGTTTCGTGGTCGCCAATCCTATGCCCGAGCTACCTCCCGTAACGACAATTGTGCGACCTGAAAAATCTCCGGAAATTTTAAGTGTCATCCTGTTTGTCTCACCTCTCCACCTGGATGGTAGTTTAATTGTTGAGACAACTCTGATGCTGCCAGCAATACCCGATCCAATAATTTACCTTCTACATCTGCACGCTCGATTGTGCCGTCTTGATAGGTCACATTGATCGCCGCGATGACGCGCTGGGAGCTATCCCTGACCTGGGCGGCGATTGAGCCAATACCGCTTTCGAAATAGGCTTCACTGATCGCGTAGCCACGCGGGCGATCATTGTCTAAAAGTTTTGTCAGATCAGCCAAAGTCGTTGGCGTTTGATCCGAAAACTTTGACAGCTTGCCGGTGGGATAAACCTGTTTAAGCTCGGTTTCCGACAAATCTGCCAACAACATGCGTCCGAGAACTGTTCCATGAGCCGGCAGTCGCGTACCGATATTAACCGAACTTGCAAAAGTCGTTTTTGCCGCAGCCTTCACAACGAACACCACGTCCCAACCATCGCGAATCACCAAATGGGCGGAATAGCCGGTGTCATCACGTAGTTTTTCGAGAACCGGTCGCGCCAATTCGGTCACCTCAAGGGACGCCAGGAATTCAAAGCCGAGCGACAAAACGCCAACACCCAATCGAAAATCGCGGGTATTTTTTACTTTTCCAAGAAAACCCATAAATTCAAGTGTTTGCATCAAACGAAACACCGTCGAACGCGGAATTCCGAGTTCCTTGGCAATTTCCGGCGCGCCGATTTCAGTTCGATTTCTGTTAAAGGCGCGGAGAATTTGCAAGCCACGCTGCAATCCCGGCACAATATATTTTGTCGCCATTTCTGGGACTTCAGTATCGCCCACGAACTTATCTGCGTCAGGCATCGCCGCCCCCCACAAAATCTAAAACGAATTGATCAAACTGATCTGGATTTTCCACATAGGATGCGTGACCGACCCCCGGCAGCGTTAGGTACTCTGCATTTGGATAGGCATCGGCAATTTTTCGGCAACCAGCTTCCGGTGTCACAGTGTCTTCGGCACCGCACATTACGAGAACGCGGCCACTATATTTTTGAGCATCGGAAATAAGATTGCCACCTGCCAACATGTGAGCCGCCTGGGCATGACCTTCGATGCGAAGTTTGCTCATATTCCAGCGCACCATTTCCAGAGCTTCAGGTGACGCATCATCAGACAAAAGGGCCGATGCCCGAGCGTCAGCCAGACCTTCTGGTCCGAGCTTTTCCATATTACCCAATCGCGCCGAAAGCTTTTCATTTCTAATGCTCTCTTCCGCCGCACCGTACCCGTTTGCGGGATTGGCTAATATCAAGGCTTTTCCGATAATCCCACCATCTCCGGCGTAGGCACCCGCCATCAACGCACCTAAGGAATGACCGATTAAAATTTCCGGAACAACATTCATTCCAGCAAAAAAGTCACCAAGCGCTGCCGCATAATCAGCAGCGCTTGGTGTTTCACCCAACAGGGAGGAAGATGCGCCGTAGCCAGGTGCGTCCCATGCAACAACCCGGTATTGGCCAGACAGATTGCCTAACTGATGAGCCCAAGACCCAGACGCGGACCCTATGCCATGCAACAAAGCAATTACTGGCCCATTTTCGGGACCTTGCACTCGGTACGAAAAGACGCGTTCCCCGACTTCTAATCGGCGCAGGGGAAATTTTTCGTCAACCCACTCGATCAAAGTGGTGTCTATGGATGAGATGGTATCCATTGTTTTGCTCTATCAAACTCTACCTTTTTATTTTTGAAACGGGGTGGTCGGGTGGATAGGTTGGCGTCACCGGCTTGGTCGATCCTAACATCACCACCATTACAGCCTCTTCTTGGCCAATGTTTTCTAAGCCGCGATATATTCCAGGTGGAACTGAGATTAAATCCCGCTCACCTATAATAGTTTCGTAATGCTCTCCATCCCGGTCCATGAACAGACGAACATTGCCGCGCAGCATAAAAAACACTTCTTCAACATCCACATGAATATGAGACGGCCCTTCGCAGCCCGCCGGCAAAATCATCGTTGAGAATGAGAAATGCTCGGACGGCACAGTATTTTCATCACCTTCGAGACCGGTACCGCCTGTGCCCATATAGCGCATCTGAGCGCGCCTGTATTTTGGATCAAAATCAGCTTGGAACTTTAACGCATCCCAATCGAGCGTACGGGTTTCATATCGTGCCACGCGGCTTTCGATCCAATCTCCAAACCCGGTTCCTTCAGGCTGTTCGTAGGTCGCAATGTCTTCTCTTTGAAAATCTGATGCATCCGGCATTTTATTCCTCCTTCAAATAATCTCGTTCTGTTAGTTCATCACAAAGCCGCCATTGACGGCCAGGCATTGACCGGTGACAAAATCGGCGGCATCGGACAGCAAAAATAACGCTGTCCCGGTTATATCTTCTGGCAGTTGCTCTCGCTGGAGTGCGCGGCCATCAATGTATTGTTTCTTGCGGTCTTCCGGCACATATTCAGTTGCTTCAACCATCGTCAGGCCGGGCGCAATGCAGTTGACTGCAATCCCATCGGCGCCCAACTCACGCGACATTGAGCGCGTCATAGAAATAACGGCGCCTTTACTGGCGACATAAGACATCAGTTTCGGAGCGCCCCAGAGCGCTGTGTCTGACGCAATATTAATGATCTTGCTATTGTCGTTTGCCGCCAAATGCGGAACCGCGGCTTTACTCATCAGCCAGGTGCCTCTGACATTTACGCTCATGACTTTATCCCAAACGTCGATCTCAGTTTCCATCATCGTCGGGCCGCCAATACCGGTAGCGATCGCGCCGCAATTCACAAGACCATCCAAGCCGCCCAATTTTTCCGCAACCTGATCCATGCAATTTGCGATTGAGGCCGGCTCTGCGAGATCAAGTGTTACGAATGCTGCTCCCATCTGATCAGCCGCCTTTTGGCCCTCATCTTCCAAGATATCGGCAATCGCCACCTTGGCACCGGCCGTCACCGCCGCTTCAGCAAAAGCTTGGCCCAGACCGCGCACACCGCCGGTAACCAATATGCGTTTGCCATCAAGTGAGATTGAAGAGGTCATTTATTTTATTCTCCGGCGACCGATTCAGACTGGGTAGCTTCAGCCGCAATCAGGCCTTTGAGCTGGCCTTCGGCTTTTTGCTTTAAGATACGCCGGACGCGGGCCAGCCCCATATCATGGTCATAGAGAAGTTCATGGTCGCGGGCATCGTCAGACATGTCTTGCAAAACGACGCGGTCCTGCTCGAGCACATCCCAATGGAGTTGTTCCAGGCGATTGCGGTACATAAAACGCCAGACGTCTTTCTGCCAGCCCTCGACTTTCCGTGTCCGCCAGAAAAATACCTGAGTGTGATGTTCGTCGACCGGTGTGGCGAATCCAACAATATAGAAAC
Organism: uncultured Rhodospirillaceae bacterium; assembly: GCA_913054205.1. Classification (GTDB taxonomy): domain Bacteria; phylum Pseudomonadota; class Alphaproteobacteria; order Rhodospirillales; family UBA2165; genus TMED23. The sequence continues at coordinate 1,445 of CAJXJM010000165.1, read as the reverse complement.
TGCCGCCCGGACCTGCGTTTTTACGGTACGGAATCGAGAGCCGCATCCAAAGCGCACCGGTATCACCGATTTCAACCCAATCGAAGTTCACATCGCGCTGGCCGACTTTTTCAAATACCAAACCATCATCGGTTTTGACTATTTGCATTTCAGCTTCTTTATCGCCGAACGCCATTGAATGGGAGGTGGCGTGAAGATATGCACCATGCATCGGATCCATGACGTTATCGATCGCATAGCGATAATTACACTTCCACATCGCCGTACACAGGAAGTTGCTAAATTCGTCTCCGACCAACTCGTCTGGCAAGTTTAATTCACATGGTTCTGCGTTAGAACCATCGCCGAAATAAAGGAATATCGCTCCTTCAACTTCTTTAACGGGGTAATTTTTGGTTGTCTTTTTGCCGTCCATTGGAGATTTTTCGACCGCCGGAACATTTACAACGACACCATCTCCATTTATTTCAATGCCATGATACCAGCAGGCCATTCGGTCGCCTAAGTTCCAGCCTAGAGACAAACGCGCACCCCGGTGAGGACAGCGGTCTTCTAACGCATGTACCTGACCGTCATTGTCCCGCCACAGCACAATGTTTTCCGACAGACGCGTAATTCCGATCGGATCACTGTGTACGCCCCAACTTGGCAGCACTGGGTGCCAGGTATTTAAAAGACCTTTGTTCAGGCGATCATTGACTTGATCTTGGGTTACTTCATTTAACGAATCTGGCATCTTTACGTCCTCAAAAAATAACTTTTATATTGCATCGTAATCGTTGCGTGGCAGGTAATGCAGCACGCGCCTTTCAAGAAGTACGACGGCACCATATACCAGTATTCCGACAATGGTCATCATGACGATCGCAGCAAAAACAAGCGCGGTATTTCCTGATCCACCGCCACTCACAAGTATCGCGCCAAGGCCCTCACTGCCGCCAACCATTTCACCAACAGCTACACCGATAATAGCCAGAGTGGAGCCAATGCGAAGACCGGAAAACAGGGGCGGCATGGCATCACGAAATTCAATTAGGCTGAAAATCTGCCAGCGCGTTGCATTGAATGTTCTGGCAAGGTTAATCATATCAGGATCAACAGTCCGAATGGCACCCAGGACATTTACCATGATCGGGAAAAATACAATCAGCACCGCAACCAAAATTTTTGGATACACGGTAAAGCCAAACCACACGACAAATAGGGGAGCAAAGGCAACTTTAGGGGCGATCTGCAAGGCCAGAATATAGGGCGACAAGACAAATTCTGCTTTTGGAGAAACGCCTAGAACATAACCAATAATCATACCGAGAAGCGAGCCAATGACGAAACCGGCAATCGTAGAAAGAAGCGTAATGCCGGCATTCCAAAAAAGCCGTTCGTTGTCGATGGCATGTATAAACTCATTATATACTGCTGAAGCGGATGGAATTATGTAGGGTGGG
>CAJXJM010000164.1 GCA_913054205.1 uncultured Rhodospirillaceae bacterium | reverse complement strand
GAATGGCAAATGCATCTTTCATCGCCCTGGTGAAAGGAATAACCGTGACACCTTTTTCTTTTGCTTTGGCGATACTCTTGCCTTCCGCTGCGCGGGATTCCAGACGATTACGGGCAACCGCTTTAGCGCCGGCCTCTGAAACAACTTTCTTCAATTTCGCTGAAAGGCCATTGAACCATTTGTCATTAATGGCGAGCGGGCCGAAAGAATAAATGTGGCCATCAAGCATCAGATATTTCTGCACCTCATAAAGTTTGATGAGGTTAAACACCCAGACCGCATTATCTTGGCCGTCCACGACACCTGTTTTCAACGACGTATAGAGTTCAGGGAATGAAATGGGCGTTGCAGAACCGCCTAAGGTGGTGACAGGAATACCAAAGATCGGTGCCATAACCCGCATCTTCAAGCCTTTCATATCATCCGGCTTACGGATTGCTTTGTTTGAGCTGTAATGTTTAAAGCCGCCTGATTCCCACCAGCCCAAAACACGGATGCCGGTTTTCTTGCGGATACCTTCTGCCATTTGATCGCCGATATGACCGTCGAGCAATTTCCAGGCAGTTTTTTCATCCGGGAACAAATACGGCATCGATAGAACTTGGATGTCTTTATAAATGGATGCGTAATTGCCATCCGATGCATCCGACATTTGAATGATGCCGCGGCGCACTTGATTTAAGCGCTCGTTTGGTTTGCCGAGGGCACCGCCATAGACGATATCAACTTTGATCTTTCCGCCCGAGCCCTTCTCAACTTCGGACTTAAAAAATTCATACATGCCATTAACCGGAGCTGCGCCAGGAAAGCCTTTCTTGAGCATCAGGCCGACTTTCATATTTTGTGCAGAGGCTACAACCGCAAATCCAGCTGACAGCATCAGTGCGGCGCTTGCCGCGAGTACTAATTTAAAGTGTTTGTTCATTTGATGTCTCCATTGTTTCAGTTAAGTGAATGCCTCATCCAAATTATTGAGGTCTATTATTTAAAATTGTAATCTCTCTTTGCACCTTCTTCGGTTACGTATCCTGCTTCCAAATCGGCGCGTATCATATCTTCGCTTCTATCGTGTGGATCACCCAAGCCGCCACCTCCCGGCAATTTCACAATAAGGCGATCACCTTGGGGGACGGTATGAATAGCTTTATCGGTAAATTGTGGCCCAGAGGCGAGGCGCGCATTGCCAACGCCGCCAACCTGCCCGCCGTCACGGCCGCGCGGCGGATTACGCCTGCGGTCAAAAGTTGCCGCTGAAATCGTAAAAGGATGGTCTTCGGTATTGCCAATTTCAATAACCTGGCCAAGCCCGCCTCGAAAGGCGCCGGGCCCACCAGAATCCGCTAAGAATTCTTTTCGCCAAAAAACAATTGGCGACTCGGTCTCTGTCACTTCAATCGGTATGGCACCCACGCCGCTCGGAAAAGCGGTAACGGCCAATCCATCTTTTCCGGGTCTGGCACCAACGCCGCCCATGGCAACATTCATAACGTTAAACCGAGATGAATTATCTCCCGTGGTTTTGGCGGTCTCAGTCCCGACATTAGCGAGCGGTAAAACCCAGATGCTGCCCGAACTTTCTCCTGGAATTTGGCCCGGCAGAGCTTTGGCGAGACAGCCAAAGGCGACGTCAGGTAACATTTGACCAATAACATGGCGCGCCGCCACCGGGCTGGGATGAAGCGGATGAACAGCAGACCCCTCTTCGGCTTTGACACTGAAGACACTTAAGGAGCCATGATTGTTCGGAACGGAGGGCGCGACGATGCATTTCAAGCCAAAGCAGGTATAAGCCTCGGTGTAACAAAGCGGCGAATTAATCCCATACCTTGAAGCTCTAGACGTGCCGGCAAAATCAATCACGATATCTTGGTCAGAGACCTCCATTTCGGCTTTGATATAAATCGGCGCCTCAAATCCATCCAACTCCATGTCTGTCGCATATTTGCCGTTTGGCACGTTCTTGATCGCCTTAATCATGGCGTCGCGGGAATTATCGATGATGAAATTTGCCAGCGGTGCGAGGCTCGATAATTTAAACTCGGCCATCATTTCCTTGAGACGCGCCTCACCGGTATCATTGCAGCTGACCAACGACAGAATGTCGCCTTTTACTTCAACTGGATTACGGCTATTGGCGAGAAGGATGGTAAAAAAATCCTGGTTCAACTCACCGGCATTTCGCAATTTCAGATGCGGTATGTTGACGCCTTCTTCGTAAATCGAATTTGCTTCGGCAGAAAACCCTCGGCCGCCGACATCGATGACGTGACAGGTTGACGCAAATAGGGCAACAGGCTGGCCCTTGTAGTAGGCTGGCGACACAACAACAAAATCAAATAAGTGACCCGTACCGAGCCAGGGATCATTGGTCACAAAAACATCGCCCGGTTTCATAGTCTCGACCGGAAATCTCACCAAAAAATGTTCAACCGCACGCGCCATGGTATTAACGTGACCCGGCGTTCCGGTCACAGCCTGGGCAATCATGCGTCCTTCGAGATCATAAACACCGGCAGACAAGTCGCCCGCTTCACGTACAATAGAGCCAAAAGCAGTTCGCAATATTGCTTGAGCCTGCTCTTCAACGACGGCGATCAATCGGTTCCACATGACTTGTTGGTGGATTTTTTCCAGCGCTTGGTTGGTTTTACTCGCCATGGACAGCACTCCCACCGGAAATGTCGTTCATCACGATGTAACCAAGTGAATTGATGCTGGCTTTGAAATTCGCCGGGACAATTGTCGTGGTTTCATTTTCTGCAATAATGGCGGGGCCGATGATTTCGCTCCCTGGCTCAAGATCAAACCGCCAGTGGACCGGGCTGTCGGCCATAGCTTCCAAGCCCGCGTCATAAAGCTGTCGGCTACCATTGTTGTGGGTGATCGGTTGCGCAGGCAAACGATCTGCTTTTGGCGGAACAGGTGTCTTTGTCGCAACGGTTACGGACCAAGAAACACTTTGCACGTCCATGTCATCAATGGTTAGCCCGTAAATGCTTTTATATAATTTTTCAAATTCGGCGCGCAGCTCCTTGGCGTCCCCCTCGTTCAACGCGCCCTCTTTTAAAGCAACACGCAAGTCATGACCTTGGCCAACATAGCGAATTTCAGCAATCCGAGTTGTCACCAATTGATCATTTTTGGTGATGCCTTTTTCAACGACTGCTAAGGCCTCTAATCGCATTTCATTTAGCATGGTGTTGAGAAGGCCGGCATCGAATTGGTTAAATTCCATCGCAAAGGATCGAACCACTTCGAAGGAAATCGGCGCTAAAAGAAATCCGATGGCAGAGCCGACACCGGCGCCTTTTGGAATGACGACGGATTGAATGCCGAGTTTTTGAGCGAGGCGCCCGGCATGAAGCGGCGCTCCGCCGCCAAAGGCCACCATGGTATGCTGGCCAATAACCTTACCGCGTTCAATCGCGTGAACCCGTGCTGCATTTGCCATATTTTCTTCAACCATTTCGGCAATGCCAACCGCCGACCAATGGTCCTGGAGATTTAGCGGCTCGCCAATATCTTTGGCCAGAACCTCATTTGAATTTGTCGCATTGAGAGATATTTTACCGCCGGCAAAGTGATCAGGATCCAATTTGCCAAGGGCCAAATTGGCGTCAGTCACGGTGGCATGAGTTCCGCCGCGCCCATAGCAGGCCGGACCTGGCTCAGAACCTGCACTATCGGGGCCAACAGTGATGCGCCCCATGTCATCGACCCGAGCGATGGAGCCGCCCCCGGCCCCAATTTCCACCATTTCAATAACCGGAATTCGTACCGGCAGGCCGCTGCCTTTCATATTGCGATAAATGCGCGCAACTTCAAATGTGCGGGAACGCTCAGGCACACCGTTTTCAATCAGGCATATTTTTGCGGTCGTGCCGCCCATATCAAATGAAAGAGCATCTTTGAGACCACATTCCATTGCAATCTGACCGGCAAGAATAGCGCCGCCCGCCGGCCCGGATTCAATAAGACGAACAGGAAACTTCGCGGCAATTTCTAATGTAGTTAGACCGCCGCCGGACATCATCAAGAAAATCGGACATGTCATTTTTAGGTCGCGAAACATATTTTCAAGGCGGAGAAGATAGCCCGACATTTGCGGGCGCACGTAAGCATTGGCGCAGGTTGTCGAAAAACGCTCATACTCTCTGAGTTCGGGGCAGACTTCACTCGACAGGCAGATCGTGGCGTCTGGTAATTTCTTGCTTAAAATGTCGCGGATTTTTAGTTCGTGATCCGGATAGGCATAAGAATGCATTAATCCGATTGCCACCGCTTCAATGCCCTGGGCTTTCAACTGTTCCGCAATTTTCTCTACCTGTTTGGTATCGAGCGGTAGCAGTATCTGACCTCTGGCAGAAATTCGTTCTATCACCGGGATGCGCAAACTGCGTGGGACCAACGGCTCAGGCTTATCTAAAAAGACATCATAATGCTCGAAACGTTTCTCAAATCCCATTTCAAGAATGTCACGAAACCCTTCGGTCGTTATAAAAGCTGTTTTTGCGCCCTTGCGTTCGATCAGTGCATTGGTTGCCAAGGTGGTGCCGTGAACAAAAATGTCAATCTGCTCGGGCAAGATACCAGCGTCGTTCAACACCAATTCAACACCTTCAACCACACCTCGTTCCGGCGCTTGCGACGTTGTTAAGACCTTCGTCGTAAAACGACCCGACGCAGTATCGAGAACAACATCGGTAAACGTGCCGCCGATATCTGCAGCCAATCGATTGGTGGGTGATTTTCCCATTTGCTCTAAAGTAATCCCTGGTTTATCCTTTTAATTACACTACACTATATTTTTGCAATAATATTGCAAATATGAAATTAATTTTATTTGAGCCGTTATACATGAGCCAACCGTCATCGATCACTTTAGATATGTGCCGCCAGCTGGATGCAGAAGACAGTCTCGCCAAATTGCGGGACAAATTTGCATTTTCTTCAAAAGGAAACATCCATTTTGACGCAAATTCGATCGGTGCCATGCCGATTGACGTGCCAGACCGAATTCAGCGTTTAATGACGGAGTGTTGGCGGGATCAAAGCCGGCGCTCCTGGACAACTGAAGATTGGGCCGAAAAACCGCGCATATTGGGCGGCGATATTTCTCATATGATCGGAGCTGGCGCAAACGACGTGGTGGTCTGCGACAATACCACCATCAATTTGTTCAAACTTTTGAGTTATGCCTGGAAAATTCGCAATAGCGGCACTGTCATCCTCACCGAAGCGCATAATTTTCCAACAGACATGCATGTTCTTCAAGGTTTTATGCAACTCTTAAAAGCCTTAAAAGTAGACGGACAAATCAGGATTGCCGAAGACCGCGCGCAGATTTTGGACATGCTGGATAACGATGTGGCTGTGCTTTACCTCACCCATGTCGACTATCGGTCAAGCGAGCGTTGGGATATGGCCGACATTAACAAAAAGGCTAAATCTGTTGATGCCTTAACGCTGTGGGATCTCTCTCAATCGGCGGGCGTGTTGGATGTCGACTTAGGCGGAACGGGCGCTGACTTCGCTGTTGGCTGCGGCTATAAATATATGTGCGGCGGTCCCGGTGGACCGGCTTTCCTCTACCTAAACCCCAGCCATCAGAAAACCGCCTGGCCGACCATCGCCGGATGGATGGGTCATGCAAAATGGAATAAATTTTTATCCGACTTCGAGCCAGCTGGCGGCGCATCCAGCCATTTGACCGGCACACCTTCGGTTATTGCCAATGAAGTATTTGCCGCCAGCGCAGAAATCTGGCGCGGAGTCACCCGCAAGGCTGTTGCCACAAAACATAAATCTCTGACAGATATGACGATCAAATTGATAGAGCAAGAATGCGGGCCGTTAGGCGCAGCCGTTATCTCGCCAAAGAATTACGATGAGCGCGGCGGACATGTTGCTTTTCGCCACGATGGCGCCGGCCCGGTCTCCGAAGCTCTGGTCGATAACGGATTGATTTTATCCTTTCGCTATCCCGATTCAATTCGCTTGGGTCTCGGCCCGCTCTATCACAATCACGAAGACGTCTGGAATGCGGTGAAGATCATCAAGGACGTTCTGACCACCGAAAAATGGCGCGATCAAAAATATGAAAAAGTTGCAATTTAGGTTACCATGGTGGTGCAATGACTGATGC
>CAJXJM010000163.1 GCA_913054205.1 uncultured Rhodospirillaceae bacterium | reverse complement strand
ATTTTCACAGCTCTCGCCTTATGTCTGCCTTCTTCCAGCTCAGCCCAAAATAAAAACAGCTCCCTCGATACACAAATTAAAGAAGTCGAAAAAGCAATTGCTGCCGGCAGAGAAAAAAGCCAACGTCTTAAACGGCAAGCTGATAGTTTAAAAAGCGATCTTTCAAAAGCCTCAAATGAACGAGTGGCAATTGCTAAATCGGTGCAAAATCTTGAGCAAAGATTGTTTAAGCTCGAAGCCGAGATCGACGATCTCAATCAAGCGGAAACAGAAAAGCGAAAATTGTTGGAATCGCGCCGCGGCCAGTTCGCCAATGTCTTAATGGCTTTGCAGCGGATTTCTAGATTGCCGCCGGAAGCGGTCATCGCCTACCCGGCTGGCGCGGCGGATCTAATCCGCACCGCAATTCTGCTGCGCTCGGCCGTTCCGCAAATTGAAGGCCAAGCCGCCCGACTTCGCGAAGATTTGATCGCTCTTGCTGCGACCCGGGAATTGATCGCAAAACGCAAATCTCAGCTCGACACCGCGAGCCTGGACCTCAGAGGAAAACGCGCAATCCTAGATGGCCTGATCCGCATCAAGGCCGCGATACGCGAACGTACTCTCTCCGAAAGACGCGAAGCCGGGCAGCGCATTGCGGCGCTCATCGGCCAAGCGAAAAACCTTCGCGACTTGTTTGGAAATCTTGAGCAGGAACGCAAACAACAACTCGCCGAGGAGGAAAAAAGGCGGCAAAAACAACAGCTTGGGGGTCAAAAAGCCAAGAGCAGTTCGCCCTCTTCAACCCCCAGAAAAATTGTTCGTCTGGTCCCACCCACCAATCTTAAACCTTTCGCGCTGTCGCGTGGCACCCTGAGATATCCGGCCATTGGCCCGATCAAGGGACGCTATGGCGAGCCCCTTCGGCGCGGTGTCACGCGCAAAGGATTGACCATTGAAACCAGGAGTTCCGCGCAAGTGGTGGCGCCTCATGACGGCAAAGTCGTTTTTGCTGGTAATTTCCGTGGATACGGACAACTCTTGATCATTGATCACGGCGAAGGATATCATAGTCTATTGGCTGGCATGTCCCGTATTGACGGAATTATCGGCCAATATTTGTTGTCAGGCGAGCCCGTTGGCGTTATGGGATCACCTAAGGACGGCAAGCCGTCGCTGTATATTGAATTAAGACGGAACAGCCAGCCGATCAATCCGGCACCGTGGCTGGTCCAAAAGAAAAACACGTGATTAGAAGTAAGCAAAAAAGGTAAGGTTAAGCTGATGAAAAAGATATCAATCTTCGTGGTAAGTGTGATTGTCGCTCTGTCGGTGATGGGCGGTTCGGTCAATCTCCACGCGGCTGAGAAAGATAAAAAGAAAAAGAACGTCGACACCTATCGACTCCTCAACCTTTTTGGTGACGTCTTTGAACGCGTTCGCGCAGGTTACGTGACCGAAGTTTCAGATGAAGAACTCATCGAGGCCGCCATTGCTGGCATGCTGACCTCTCTTGATCCGCATTCGAGTTATCTCAACGCCAAGAATTTTAGGGACATGCGTGTGCAAACCCGCGGCAAGTTTGGCGGGTTGGGCATCGAAGTCACGATGGAGAACGGCCTGATTAAGGTGGTCTCGCCGATTGATGATACACCAGCCTTTCGAGCCGGCCTCCAACCTGGTGATTTAATCACTCATTTGAACGGCGAGCGGGTGCTCGGCCTCACGCTTTCTCAAGCCGTTGAAAAAATGCGCGGCAAAGTCGGCGAAGATATCAAGCTCACGATCAGGCGCACCAATAAAGAGCCGTTTGATGTCACTGTCACGCGCGGCATAATTCCTCTCCGCACGGTTCGCTCGCGCGTTGAAGGCAAAGATATCGGCTATATTCGTATATCTTCATTTAGCCAGCCAACCAGCGATGGCCTCAAAAAGGCGATGGCCAAGATTAAGAAAGAACTCGGTGATAATTTCGCCGGCCTTGTTCTGGATTTACGCAATAACCCTGGCGGACTTCTCGATCAGGCGATTGCCGTTTCCGATGCATTCCTGGACAAAGGCGAAATTGTCTCAACGCGGTCCCGCAATAAAGAAGAACATCAGCGATTTAATGCCCGCCCCGGCGATTTGACGGATGGCAAGCCGATCGTCGTGCTGATAAATCAAGGTTCAGCGAGTGCCTCTGAAATTGTCGCCGGCGCGCTGCAGGATCACAAACGCGCCATTATTCTCGGTACTAAATCATTTGGTAAAGGCTCCGTTCAAACAATTATTCCTCTGCAGCAGCACGGCGCCATGCGTTTGACGACAGCGCGCTACTACACGCCGTCCGGTCGCTCTATCCAAGAAATTGGCGTGACGCCGGATATTAAAGTTGAGCAAGCGCGAATCGAAGCCGTCGAACAACGCCGCAGAACCCGGGAAACCGATCTCCGCGGGGCTTTGAAAAATGACAACGGCAAAAATGGTGTGGGCAAAGAAGACGACAAAAAATCTGATGAAAAATCTGATGAAAAGTCGAAAAATGGGGCAAAAGCTACACCGCAGGCCAGCACTGCAGATCGACAGGATTTCCAATTGCAGCGTGCTCTTGACCTGTTGCGAGGCGTGTCCCTGTTTTCTCGGCGTATAAAAGGTTAGAATACACATCCCTTTTAGACACTCCGGAAGCCCGTTATGGCGGATGATAAATTAGAAGACCTACCAGAAGAAGATGCGCCAGATGATGCTGGCGACGACACAGCTGCTGGTGACGAGCCGGATGCTGGAGGCGGTGAGGCTTCAGCCGGCGGCGGTGATGATTTCGAAGACCTTGATCTAGAAGATATCGATTTTCCGGATGACGACTTCGACGATAATTTCGGCGAAGATGGCGAAGACGGCGACAAGAAAAAGTGGATTATTATCGGCTCCGCAGTGTTTGTTGTGGTGGCTGTGCTGAGCGGCGGCGCCATGTTCTTCCTCGGCGGCGACGGAGAAGAGAGCGCCAAAAGCGACCTGCCTGAAGCCATCCTAAGCTTGAAAATTCCGCCCAAGGGTAAAATGAAAATGAAGATGGGACGGAAAGGTATTCCCCCTCCGGCGCATAAATCGGCTGGTACGCCAACCACATCCCAACAGGCAGGCGCTCCCGAGCAAGGGAACACGCCAGCACCCAATTCAGCTGCGGGGCAAGCAGCCTCACCTCAAGTCTCTCCTCAGGCATCACCTCAGGCCTCAAACAGCGGCACACCTCCCGAAGCCTCGAGACCCCGCACCCGCGCTGGAGCCGGAACAATTGTGCCCTCGGTAACCGCTGCCGCATTTAAAGACATCCCGATGATGCAGAACCCGAAACCATTGCCCGGACCGGATAAAAAATTAGGCGAAGCAATGGAAGGCGGCATTGTACCCAAGGTTTCAAAAGATGGGCGGCAAGCCTGGCAGGTCTATGCCAAACCTTTTACCGGATCGGCAGGCCTTCCACGGATTGCAATCATAATCAAAGGATTAGGGTTTAGTCGTGCGGCGACAATAGCAGCCGTCAATCACACACCGGCGGAGGTCACGCTCGCCTTTGATCCCTATGCCAAGAATGTTGGGGATTGGGTCGGTCTGGCGCGCACGGCAGGGCATGAAACCTTGATCACGCTCCCGATGGAGCCGGATGATTTCCCAACCTCTGATCCGGGGCCTATTGCTTTGCAAACAGATCTTAAGCAAAACGAAAATATCGATCGTTTGAGATATGTTATGTCAGTTTCGAATGGCAATGTCGGCATGCTGCAAATGATGGGCACTCGATTTGCAACTTCTCAACAAGCACTGACGCCGGTGCTCAAGGAAATTCGCAATCGAGGTCTGTTGATCGTCGATGATGGCTTGGTCAAAAACAGTCTGATTGTCAAAATTGCCTCGACGATTGCGTTGCCACGCGCTCGCGCTGATGTTTTTATTGATCAAGATCCGTCAAAGCTTGGTATCATGCGCGGACTTTCCAAACTCGAGGAATTTGCAAAAAAGAATGCGAGTGCAATTGGAATAGCTCGAGCACTGCCCTCCTCCATCACAAATATCATGGCCTGGACAAAAACCTTAGCCGGCAAGAAAATTGTCCTAGCGCCGGTATCAGCGATTGTGAAAATCAGTGGCAGCGGAGCTGGTGCGGAAGCCCAGGCTGGAGCTGGCCAACCTAATGCGCCTGCCCCCGCTAATGCGACCTCTCAAGCGCCAGCACCTCCTAAATAATGCCAACCGATCCAAGCTCAGATAAGTTTACCGATTTACCCTACCGTCCCTGCGCTGGGATTGTCTTGTTTAACAAAGACGGTAAAGTTTTTGTAGGTCAGCGCCTCGATACCTATCGAGAGGCATGGCAGTTGCCTCAAGGCGGCATCGATGATGGCGAAGAACCGGCTGCGGCTGCACACCGTGAATTAGAAGAAGAGATCGGAACCGGAAATGCTGAAATTATTGGCGAGACGTCCGAATGGTTGAGTTATGATTTGCCGCCCGATCTCATGGGAAATATTTGGAAAGGTCGCTACCGTGGTCAGACGCAAAAGTGGTTCGCGATGCGGTTTTTAGGCGATGAGTCTGAAATCAGTCCATCTGCTGTCGAACACCCTGAATTTGGCGCGTGGAAGTGGGCCAATTTGGCAGAAATCCCCGAAATGGCCGTCGTCTTTAAAAGAGATATATATCAAACTTTAGTGATCGAATTTGCGCGATTCGCAAAATCAAAGTCCTAATCGTCAAATAACAAAGGATATAACGCCGGTTAATCTGCTTCCACTCATTATCCATTACTTTTTATGTTGTTTATTAGTGCATTCACGGTTTGCCGAGCTCAATTTCCTATGATATTAAAAAATTCGTTTTCGAGTACTCATAAGATCTATATCGTTTGTCTCTGGAACAACCACGCTTCATAAGAAAATTAGAAAAATTGATGGTGGTTAGGCCGTTAAGATATAACCTTGGGTATGGTGCCGCATTAATGGGCGGCGGATGTTAAAAATTAGGAGTTCAAGAAGTATGGAAGGATCAACGGCCGTCGCAGTGGAGGGGACCATTCGCGAAGAAGTGGAGGACGTAGTTGTCCGCTTTGCTGGCGACTCAGGTGATGGTGTTCAAATCACCGGTGGTCAATTTACACTGACAACAGCATTGGCTGGCAATGATTTATCGACGTTTCCAGATTTCCCAGCCGAAATTCGTGCACCGCAAGGCACCACGTTTGGCGTATCCGCGTTTCAAATCCACTTTGGATCACGCGAAATAAGAACCGCCGGTGACGCGCCGGATGTATTGGTCGCGCTTAATCCAGCGGCTCTTAAAGTGAATGTCGCCGATCTTAATAAGGGCGGATTGATAATTGTCGATACCGGCGCTTTTACCGATCGGAATCTGAAAAAAGCGGGCTATGAGAAAAACCCTCTTGAAGACGGCAGCCTTGATGGTTTTCGTTTGATCGCCGCTGACATTACGAAGAACACGCTGGAAGCGGTTAAAGACCACGGCTTGTCTCAAAAGGAAGCCGTGCGGTGTAAAAATATGTACTCGCTGGGACTGGTTTACTGGCTGTATGGCCGTGATCGAGAGCCGACGACAAATTGGTTAAACGAAAAATTCGGCAAACGCCCGGAAATCGCAAATTCAAATATTGCCGCCGTAAATGCCGGTCATGCTTTTGGCGAAACGACCGAGGTCTCGGGTGAAACCACTGCCTATTTTGTGGCACCCGCAGCTATCGAGCCCGGCCTCTATCGGACGATTACAGGTATTGAGGCTGTTTCCTACGGCCTGATAGCGGGTGCTCAAAAAGCTCATCTGCCAATTACTTTTGCTGGCTATCCGATTACACCAGCTTCCGCTATTTTGCACACGTTGTCTAAACTCAAGCAATTCGATATCGTGACTTTCCAAGCAGAAGATGAAATCGCTGCAGTTTGCGCGGCCTTGGGCGGCTCCTATGCAGGCACACTCGGTGTAACTGCAAGTTCAGGTCCGGGTATCGCCCTTAAAACCGAAGCCATTGGCCTGGCTATTGCTGTTGAACTCCCACTCATCGTTATAAATGTACAGCGCGCTGGTCCCTCGACCGGCTTGCCGACAAAGACCGAACAATCTGATCTTCATCAGGCCGTTTTTGGCCGTAATGCAGATAGCCCATTGGTTGTCGTCGCGGCGTCCACACCTGCCGATAACTTTGAAGTCGCCATTGAAGTGGTGCGGTTGGCAACTAAATACATGA
>CAJXJM010000162.1 GCA_913054205.1 uncultured Rhodospirillaceae bacterium | reverse complement strand
ACAGGCGTCGTCACTGGCGCGAAGATTGATAATCCCGACCTTGAACGGCGCAACTGCTTCCGGCCAGATAATGCCATCATCATCGTGCGACGCCTCAATGATGGCACCGACCAGACGTGACACGCCAATGCCATAGGAGCCCATTTCAAGGGTAATATCTTTACCATCCGGTCCAGCAACGCTCGCGCCCATGGCTTTCGAATATTTATCGCCGAAATAAAAGATGTGGCCGACTTCGATGCCACGTGCCGTAACCAGATTGTCGCCGAGTTCTTTATGCTGCGCTTCATCGGCTTTTTCGTCCGTCGCGGCATACAGCGACGTCCATTTATCAACGATTGGCTGAAGGTCGCTACGGTAGTCAACATCATCGCCAGGAATATCAAAATCCAGAATGTCTTTGTGACAGAAAACTTCAGATTCGCCGGTATCGGCCAACACCAAAAATTCATGGCTCATATCACCGCCAATTGGTCCGGCATCAGCTTGCATCGGGATAGCGCGCAGTCCCATGCGAGCAAAAGTCCGAAGATAGGCAACAAACATTTTATTGTAGGACAGCTTGGCTCCTGTCGCATCGATATCGAACGAATAGGCATCTTTCATCAAAAATTCACGGCCCCGCATGATGCCAAATCTCGGGCGCACTTCGTCGCGAAATTTCCACTGCTGATGATACAGATTTATCGGTAAATTTTTATAGCTTTTGATCGAACTACGAACAATGTCTGTAATCATCTCTTCATTGGTCGGGCCATAGAGCATTTCACGGTCGTGGCGATCTGTAATTCGCAGCATTTCTTTACCGTAATCATCATAGCGATTACTTTCCTGCCAAAGCTCGGCGGGCTGTATGGTCGGCATCAAGAGTTCCTGGCAACCGGCGCGGTCCATTTCCTCGCGCACAATTTGCTCAATCTTTTTGAGGACTTTAAATCCCAAGGGCAGCCAGGAATAAATACCGGCGCTCGATTGACGGATCATGCCGGCCCGCAGCATGTATAAATGAGAGGCAATCTGAGCCTCTTTTGGATTCTCTTTAAGAGTTGGCAAAAAATATTCAGACAGGCGCATTGGAAACCTTAAAATTATATTGATAGGTGTTGAAAATAGTTGGCGGACTGTAGGGAAAGAGCAGCTAAAAGTCTACCAACAAAGCATCACTTACCCGACAATAATCTCTTACATTTAGACGCGAGCCGAGCCTGCTCGTTAGACGTCATTGGTTTACCGTTCATATAAACACGGCTGCCGCGCACAGTGACTTTGCCGGTTGTCATTTTGGCGGTAATATTTTTACTGTCGAGACCATATTTGGCGGCGATATCAACGCCGATATTAAAAGAGAACTCTTTCGGGAGTTTATAGGTTGAGCCACCCCCCGCATGCGCCGAGCGCACTTTTTTGCCGCGTACATCAACGCCGGGTTTGTAGGCTGCGCTACCTTGATGGCCGACCAAACGCTTGCAATCCCGCGAGGCTATTTTCGCAGTGGCAGCCTCAGCGGGCGCGAGCCACGCACTAAACGGCAATATCAATATGAGTGATAGGAACAAACAAACTTTACGCATAATGCATTCTCCCAAAAAGGCATTAAGAAAGCGTTTTAATAGTATAGAATTATGTCTGAAATGAGTAGTGAGCTTAAGTTAGGCGGCGTGGATTTTCTTGGCGCCAGGCTGCATCCAGGCAGGATTTTCTTCGGCAACATCTTTAAATATAGGACAATTTTCCTGATGGGCTCCTTGGAGGTAGCCAATGCTCATCAGAAATTCGCCAACAATCTCACCGCCGGTGAATTTAAAAGTTTTCTTGAAAAGCTTGCACCACTCATCTTTGGTGAGCGGATGATGTGCTGCCAACCACTCGGCAAAGCTGCCATGAGATTCTCGAATTTTTTGAATTGCTTTGGCATTATTAATCGTCGCTTCAATTTTAAGGCGATTACGGATGATTGACGCATCTTCGCGCAAACGTTCGAAATCATGGTCATCAAAATCGGCTACCTGATCAACATCGAAATTCTCAAAAGCAATTTTAAATCCCGGGCGCTTTTTCAATACGATCAGCCAAGACAGTCCGGCTTGAAATATTTCGAGTGTCAGACGCTCAAATAATTCAGATTCATTTTCAATGGGAAAACCGTATTCTGTATCGTGATATGGACCATGGAATGGATGGCCCGGGGCAACGTCGCAGTAGGTAGTCATGATGTAATTCTACTTCCGGGTAGTTTTAACGTGACATATCTCTTTGAAGTCTTGAATAGCTCGGACTTGATAGCAATTCATTTCAAGGATGAACAGGCAAAAATTGAGATTTGCACTGCTGTTCTGGCAGGATTTTAAACACCATTTGCGTGGTTTTAATGCCTCCCCAGACCGTCCACATTTTGAACAATTTCAACTTAAACAAATTTGCATTGTATTTATGCCTCGTATTCATATCAAATTCGCGCACTGCGATACTTTAACGGCGTTCCACTAGATGAAACATAAGTGATTTTCGTATTTATCAGCCGTCTGAAGTGTTATAGTCATTGATCGACTACAATATGAAATTTTACAGGGAGTAAAAATCATGAAAAAAATATTATTAGCTGGAGCAGCTATCATGTTGATGGCTGGTACTGCACAAGCGCAAAATATTACGCTAACCAGTGCCTCGGCTTCGACTGGCGGTACAACTGATATAGCGGCTAAATTTCTGGCGGAAATTGCCGCAGCAAATAAAATCGCCACTATTCAAGTGCAGGGCGGACAGGTTTTAACCAAGACCATGGTGCAGGTCGCTGAAGGCAAAACAGATATTTCGGCCGCTTTTTTCCTTGGTAACTTTCTTATGTCACGTAGTTTGGGACCATTCTCCGGCCTTGGCAAAAAAAGAGGCAAAGAGTTAGCCGGCAATATGCAATTGCTCTTCCCCTACCATTTGGCGCATTTTGTTTTGGTCGCGTACCAATCTACCGGTATTGATAGCTATGATAAACTTAAAGGGAAAATAGTTCATAATGGGCCGCCTCGTGGTGGTGCCTATATAACGGCTAAAGCCGTAATTCGCCTGAGTGCCGGATTGGCTGAAGGTAAAGGCTATACCGGCAAGCAGATTGCTTGGGGACAAGCCAATTCTATTTTCCTGGACCGCTCCGTTGATGCCGCTGTCCGGCCGGCGACAAATCCGGCTTCTTGGATGCCAATTTATAGTTCGGCAGGTAAAGTTAATTTGGTTTCAGTTCCAAAAAAAGCATTCGAAGGCAAAGCCTGGAAAAAATATTACAGTGCACCTGGCAATGTTCCGGTTATTTTTCCGGTTGCTGATCTAGCTCATTACGGCGATAAAGTACGTATTGTCTCAGACGATAATATGTTCAGGTCCGTTGCCAATGCCGGTGGTACCATGGTCAATAAAAACATGGATAAAAAGCTGGCCAAGGCGTTAACTGCTGGCTTTATCAAGAACCTCCCTGATCTTTACAGAAAAACGGCATTTGCTAAGACGTCTCAATTTGGCAATATCAAAACTGAGAATTTTAATTTCTGTAAGGCTGGAATTAAATTTCATCCTGGTGCCATGGAAGCTTGGCAGGAAGCCGGTCACAAAGTACCAGATTGCACGAAGCCTTAATTCCATAATTGGATAATCGATTGTCTTGAGAGCTGGAGAGCAATAACGCTTCTCTGGCTCTTTTGACATTTAAGTCTTAGAAATAAGACTCCACAGCCATAAACTAAGTCTTAGAAATAAGACTCCACAGCCATAAACTAGGATAAAGGGTCCAGTACCGGGTCATGTCAGAAACTCAAACACAGCAACAAAACGGTTGGATGCGTCAGCTTGTCCTCGGCCTTGCTTTTATCTTGGTCCTCATGGGAATGGCAAATAATTTACCCAATATACCAGGTCTTTTAGAAGCCGTACGGTCTATTCCCGGACTGGCTGATTTGCCTCGCATCAACAAGTATAGCTCCGAATTCTTTTTCCCGCTTTCCTTTGCCTTCATGATGGTGGTTGCTCTTTTGGCTTCCTCCTTTGCAAAAGATTGGAAAATCCATTCGCAGACGAAATATTTTACGGGGATCGGTCTCGATATCCTGATGCTTGCTATTATTGTCGGTGTCGCAATCGTCTATTTAATCGAAAATGAGCAAGTCTGCTTGATTGATACTTTGGATGGCACACGTGCACGTTTGATGGCGGAAAATGCGGCGCGCGCTGAAGAATATATGGCAATTTTCGGCACGCCGCCCGATAATGATTTTCCCGACTGCCAAACAAATTTAGGAAATTGGATATTGCCGTTTCTGGTCTTGGCAATTGGAGTATTCTTTGTCTACATCATCAAAGTCTGGGGACTGCCCATTGTTGCTGTTGCAATTGTTATTGCGCTTTATACCGTCATTTCTTCTGCCGCTTGGTATTTTGATTGGACCGATAACAGATATTTAACAACATCAATCGGTACGGCTGTTGATGGCGTGCGTGGATATACGGCAGCCGTTGTTGGCGCACGCAATGCCATTATATTGGAATCCAATGGCATTCTTGGGCAGTTTTTAAATATTACAGTTAACATTGTCTTTCCTTATGTCGTGCTGGGATCCTTGTTCGGCGCATCAGCAGGTGGACGCTCGTTGATCAAACTGGCGGTGGTGATCACACGTAAATTACGTGGTGGCCCGGCCCATGCTGCGATTGTCGGCTCGGCAACCTTTGGCACGATCTCGGGCGGCCCGGTTGTTAATGTCCTGGGGACAGGTACGCTAACCATCCCGATGATGATTAAAACTGGCTTTAAGCCGGTTTTTGCCGGGGGTGTCGAAGCGGCTGCGTCCAGTGGCGGTCAAATTATGCCGCCGGTGATGGGCATCGCCGCGTTTGTATTGGCAGCTCTTTCTTCTGTGCCCTATTCCGATGTCATTGTTGCCGCTTTTATCCCCGCTTTTGCATACTTTTTTAGTTTATTTTTGATGGTCGTATTTGAATCGCGGCGCATGAATATTGAGGCCGTTAAAGTGCTCTCAGAAGATCAGAAACTTACCCGCGAGGACTTCAAAAATCTAATTATGATTGCCGGTCCAATCCTGGTTATTTTGATTTTGTTGCTAAGTACAAAAGATTCCGTCACAACCGGATTTTCAGCCTTCATCTTTGGCTATGATAATGCGTCCGGTGAAGCGATGCCATGGCTGCTTAAAACCTATCAAAATGCAGCAGGAAGTCCTAGCTCCGCAGGATTTTGGGCGGTTATCATTCTCGTGGCGTTGCTTTTTCTAGATCCTGAAATTCGTCAAAAGCCGAGTAAGGTGATTTCTGCCTTGTCGAATGCCGGTATTATCATCGCTGAATTGTTCCTCTTGTTAGTCGCAGTTTCCGTCATTGATGTCTGCATTAGCTTCACTAATTTCACGGGCATTTTGACCATTGATATTTTGAATTGGCTGAAGTCGGTTTCAATTTTTACTGTTTTTGGTTACGATTTCGTCTTGGGTGGATCATTATATTTAATGTTGGCTCTTTTAGTCGCCATGTTGGCGACCATATTACTCGGTATGGGTATGCCGACATTGCCCGCCTACGTAAACGTCGTATTGATTATCGGCCCTCTATTGGCGGCCTTGGGGACATCTTTTTTCACGGCACACATGTTCATATTCTACTTTGCGGTAGCCTCGGCGATAACACCGCCCGTGGCCATCGCCGCATTTGCGGCGTCGACGATATCGAAATCGGAACCACTGGCGACCGGGTTTGCGGCCGTTCGCGCTGGTATTGTGATGTTTACGATCCCGTTTATCTTCGCGTTCTACCCAGAATTACTCTTGATTGAGCAAGCGCAGATTATGCAATCAATTGACGGCGGAATAAGTGCTAAGAAGGAATATCTGCCGGGCTACGATGGCACGATACATTTGGCCGGTCTGAGTTGGTTGTTATGTAAGCTGGGAATGATGCTCTATCTCGTTGCCACCGCTTTGAGTCGCCAAGACAAGTCTAGTCTTTCGGTTTTTGAAGTAGTTTTGCGCCTTGTTTTAGCGGCTTTAATACTGCTCAAAGTTCCCGTTATCGCAAATACAGCGCTGGTTGTTATAGTGCTCTATCTGGCCTTTCACCATTTTGGCGGCGCGCAATTGTTAGGAAGAAAACAGGAAACCTAGCTAGTTTTCTAGTTATTTATCCGAGGCGGTCAGCCCGCTTGGCTAAACTGCTTAAAACGCGGTCTTTTGTAATCGTG
>CAJXJM010000161.1 GCA_913054205.1 uncultured Rhodospirillaceae bacterium | reverse complement strand
TAATTTAATTACCCCGGGGTAGATTATTTGAGCCACTATATCTCGTATTGGACTTTTGAGACCACTACGAAATATGGGCATAAGTGGTTGAATTATTGAGCAAAGCCTTTATGCTTCTTGTATCAAAAGGGCTTATGGGAGACGTGAAAAAGTGTCTACTGCACTCGATAGCTGTCCTGCACTGGTGTTGAACGCCGATTTTCGGCCGCTCAATTACTTCCCTTTGTCTTTATGGTCCTGGCAAAATTCGGTCAAAGCGGTATTTCTCGAACGTGTCAATGTCGTGTCGGAATACGACAACGCCATTCATTCGCCGAGTTGGGAGATGAAGCTGCCGAGCGTGATTTCACTGAAAGAGTATGTGCAGGTTTCCCGTAAACCTGCTTTTACCAGATTCAATGTATTCTTGAGAGACCGTTTTTCCTGCCAATACTGCACCACACCCTTCCCAACGCAGGATTTGACCTTTGACCACGTCGTGCCGCGCTCGAGGGGCGGCCGCACCCAATGGACCAATGTGGTCACTGCCTGTAGCGTTTGTAATTTGAAAAAAGGCAATAAATCAATCAAACAAGCAGGCATGCATTTGCTGAAAAAGCCCGAGCAGCCGAACAATCACCATCTCCAGGAGGTAGGCCGCGCTTTTCCGCCAAATTACCTACATAAAAGCTGGCGCGATTTTCTCTATTGGGATGCCGAACTCGAGACGACTTAAAAGCGCGTAAATAGCCGGTCGAGCTGTTGACACATCACCACAAATGCCTATAGTGCGCGCCTTCATTCCCGGAAACGTGAATATTTGAGAAACATTAGATATTCCGTCTTCGCTAGGTAAGAAGACCTACCGGGACAAGAATAATCGATAGAGGCGCAGAAAAATCCTGTGGGCATCTATCTCTAACAAAGTGAGAACAAAAATATGACTAAGCGTATTCGGTCGAAATATAAAATCGATCGTCGCCTCCGCTGTAATTTGTGGGGTCGACCTAAATCACCTTTTAACACACGTGAATATGGCCCCGGCCTACATGGTCAGCGCCGCAAAAAGCCATCTGATTACGGCATTCAATTGCAAGCCAAGCAGAAACTCAAAGGCTATTACGGCAATATTTCCGAAAAACAGTTCCGCCGCTACTACAAAGAAGCCGTGCGCCGCAAAGGTGATACCTCGGAAAATCTCATCGGTATTCTTGAGCGCCGCTTAGATGCAGTGATCTACCGGATGAAATTTGTGCCAACCGTTTTTGCGGCCCGTCAGTTCATCAACCACGGCCACATTCGCGTTAACGGCATTCGCGTCAACATCCCGTCTTATATGGTTAAAGATAACGATGTTGTCGAAGTCAAAGAAAAATCACGCGATTTGCCGCTGGTTCTGGAAGCGATTGCATCGCAAGAACGCGACATTCCGGATTACATGACTGTCGATCCGGCAAAATGCAAAGGCTCCTACACACGCCAGCCTGGCCTGGCCGATGTACCGTATCCGGTGCAGATGGAACCGAACCTCGTGATCGAGTTTTATTCCCGATAAGAATTTTCGGGAATTCAAATTAAAAGAAGCCGCTCTTAAATGGGCGGCTTTTTTTATAAATTAATACTCCGACAAAAAATATCTAAGTTTATGTTGGCTTCCAAAATTTGCACTGTTATAACTCCGATAAATTAAATCGGAGTTTAAAATGAGTTTATATGGAAGCAGCGTCGAATACGGTTTGCATTGCCTGCTATATTTGGTTTTCCCAAAAGAAGATTTTTTGCCGAGCAGCAAAGACATGGCCGAATTTCAGGGCATCTCTCCGTCCTATGTCGCAAAATTATTCACTCAGCTTCAAAAAGCCGGGATTGTTCAATCGGTAGAAGGCATTAAGGGTGGCTTTGAGCTAAAGCGTCCGGCGAAAGAAATCAGCGTTCTCGACGTTGCAGATGCGCTGGAAGGGAAAAAACCTCTCTTCCAGTGCAAAGACATCCGACATGGCTGTGTTCTGCACAAAGGCAGTCCGCCCATTTGGGCCACCTCTGGTGTCTGCGGCATTCATGCGGTCATGCTTGAAGGCGAACAGCGCATGCGCGAGGCGCTCGCCGGCCACAGCCTGGCTGATATCGCCGAGCGTACCGGCAAAAAAATTCCACGCGCTTTTATGAAAAAATCCATCGCTTGGTTTGAGGCCAAACAATCTAATAGACAATCAGCAAAATAATTTTGGAAGATGAGAATATGAAGAAATTAATTATCGTCGGAGGCGGTTTCGCCGGCCTCAAGGCGGCCTTAACCGCAGCCTTTGAAAATAAAGAAAATGACGGCAACATTAACATCACTTTGGTTTCCCAAAACGACTTTCTCGTCATGCGGCCACGTCTTTATGAGAGCAATCCTGAAAAAATGCGGGTGCCATTTCGTCCGATGCTGGATACTCTCGGCATAAACTTTGTTGAGGGATTGGTGAGCAAAATCGTGCCTACCGAACACACAATTTCAATAAAAATGACGCGCGCGTTGGAAATGGAGATCAGCTATGATCAGTTAATTCTAGCAGCGGGCAGCGTATCTAAATCGCTGCCTATTCCAGGACTTAAGGAACACAGCTGGAATATTAACTCCTACCAAGCCGCGATCGCGCTCGATGGCCATCTATTAAAAGTCGCCCGCCTTAAAAATATCGGCGGCCAAAACCGGTTTGTGATTCTGGGTGCAGGCATAACTGGAATCGAAATGGCAATGGAACTCAGGAGCCGCATCCACGTCCATAGCGATGATGCGACCGCGGCTGCCATTGAAATCCTCTTGATAGATCAGGCTGATCATATTGGTCCGGCGCCAAGCGAAACAACGGCGGAGGTGTTTGAACAAGCGTTCAAAGAAGCGAACATCTTGGTCAAACTTGGTCAAACAATTACAAATATTACATTGAATTCAATCTTGCTGGCTGATGGAGAAGAAATCGAAACCGCCACAGTCATCGTCACGACCGGACTTCAAGCCAATCCGCTAGCCGATCTTCTGGATGTCGAACGAGATGCTTCAGGCCGCCTAACGGTTGATGGCTCTTTGCGGGTAAACGGCGTTAAAAATATTTTTGCCGCGGGTGATATTGCGGCGGCCAAGGCTGATGATGCTCATATGGCGCTGATGTCCTGCCAACATGCCATGCCAATGGGAGCCCATGCAGGATATAACGCTGTCCATAGCCTGCTTGGTCTACCGCACCAGAAATATGCCCAGCCCGATTATTCGACTTGCGTTGATCTCGGTGAAATTGGCGCGCTCCTCACCAAAGGATGGGATCGCCAGATTGTAATGACCGGGCCAGAGGCCAAGGCGCTCAAACAAAAGATCAATGGCAGCTACATTTATCCTCCGGACGGCAATGCCGCGGACATATTGGCGCATTCTCATATTGATGCCCATTGGGCGGACAGCAATCAATAAGCTGTTTTGTTCGCCGTTCTCGATTGCTAAGGTCTGCCATCAAAACATCAATATTAAGAGAAACCCAAAGGGAACCATTCAAATGGCATCTTATAAACTTTTATCCTACGACGACAATGGCGCCACCAAAGCCGGTATTGAAGTCGATGGCTTTGTCTTTAACTTAGCTTCCGAAATTGCTTTTCATGGACCGGATTCCGGCATTGATGGCTCCAGCCTTGATACCGCTATCCGCCGCTGGACGGATTTAGAGCCCGTCCTCGGCAAAATCGCCAACAGCCCATCAACCAGCGCGACAGCTATTGGCGATATAAAGTTGTGCGCACCGTTCAGCAACCCCGGCACGATGTATTGCGCCGGCGCAAATTATTATGGCCATGCCAAGGAAATGGGGAATGAGCTCGATAAATCCACTATTGAGCCGCTATTTTTCCTGAAATCCAACGGCGCTATCATTGGTCCGAATGATGATATTCGCCTGCCCAAGGATTATTCTCAGAAATACGATTGGGAAGTTGAGCTTGCGGCGGTCATTGGCCATGAAGGTCATCACCTGACGTTAGATAATGCAATGGATATCGTCGTTGGTTACACGATCTTTAATGATGTCTCCGCCCGCGATGTTGGGCGCCGGACAGACTGGAATTTCGGCATGGATTGGTTCCGCCATAAATCCTTTGACACCTCCGCGCCGATGGGCCCTTGGATAATCCCTGCCAGTAAAATCGGTGATCCGCAGAACCTCAACATCAAAACCACCATCTCGGGTGAAGTGATGCAGGATGACAATACGAATGACATGGTTTTTTCAATCGCTGAACTGATCGTGTCTTTAACCAAGCAGGTCCCGCTCCGTCCTGGCGACATCATCGCCACCGGCACTTGCGCTGGCGTCGGTGTTTTCCGGGGAATCTTCCTCAAACCCGGCGACGACATCAAACTTGAAATTGAAGGCATCGGTGAACTCTGCAATCCGGTTGTTCAAGGGGACTGATAGGGTCGATACACTTCATTAAAAAAGCCGCTCACATAAATGAGCGGCTTTTTAGATTTTGATCGCGAAGAGTTTAGTGTTTAACTTCTTCGAATTCGATACCTTTTTCTTCAAACATTTTCTGCAATTCGCCGTTTTCATACATTTCGCGGATGATATCGCAACCCCCAACAAACTCGCCTTTAACATAGAGCTGCGGAATGGTCGGCCATTCGCTAAATTGTTTGATGCCTTCGCGGATTTCCGTATCGGCCAACACGTCAACGCCTTTAAATTTAACGCCCATCATGGTCAGCGCTTGGACAACAGCCGACGAGAAACCGCATTGCGGAAACATCGGTGAGCCCTTCATAAACAAGGTTACCGGGCTGTCATCGATTTCGGATTTAATCCGATCAAATACTGGATTGTCGCTCATCATTCTTCCTTTATTTCGAAACTATAAGAGTTAAGTAGCTTCCGGAACGCTTGTTTGCAAGGCCAAGGCATGTAAATCAGTGCCCATCTTACCTTGCAACGCCGCGTAGACCATCTGATGTTGTTTTACGCGAGAGACACCTTCGAACGATTTTGAGGCGACATAGGCGGCATAATGATCGCCGTCACCGCGCAAATCTTCGATATGAACCTCAGCATCCGGCAGACCTTCTTTAATCAGCCTCTCAACTTCTGCAACATCCATCGCCATTGGTCTTAATTCCTTCTACTACGCATTATATGACGCAGTTTTACCCGATTGCGTCCAAAATATCGCCCCTAAAATCCCTAGGGTTATAGAACGATTGTTCTAATAAATAATCGCTTATGTACTAATAATCAACAATGTACCCGGTACCTTCGAAAAAAGTGTTTAGAATCAAGGATTACTCTTATGCAATGGCCGCCATATAGGCCGGCAGCCAGCTTTCATGGGCTTCTTTGAGTTCGGCGACGGCGATTGTTTCTCCGGCGAAGCTTAAATCTGCACCGCCGGTCGCACCGATTTCCTGGACTGGCACGCTTGCCACTTTACAAGCCGCGATGATTTTTGCCGCGTCTTTGGTGGTCACAAGATAGCGCGCCTGATCCTCGCCATAGCCCCATGCATGGAGCGGTGTATCGTCAGAGCAGTCATTGATGTCCGCACCAATATCCGACGCCATCGCCATTTCAGCGAGACCGACCAATAATCCTCCATCTGAGAGATCGTGGCAGGCTGTTAGATCACCTGCTTCGATCAGCCCCCGTACACAATCACCATTGCGGCGCTCAACAGCGAGATCGACGGCTGGCGGCGTACCCTCCTCGCGCCCGGCAATTTCTCGGAGGTAAATCGATTGGCCCAAATGACCAACCGTATCACCGATCAAAAGAATGCTTTCGCCTTCGCCCGTAAATGCCGCGCCGATAGATTTTTGGTAGTCCGGCATGATGCCAATCGCGCCAATCGCCGGTGTTGGTAAGATCGCCTGGCCGGCGGTCTCGTTATAGAGCGAAACATTGCCGGAAACGACCGGGTAATCAAGCGCAAGACAGGCTTCCCGAATGCCTTCAATCGCGCCCACAAACTGGCCCATGATCCCGGGCTTTTCTGGGTTGCCAAAATTCATATTGTCAGTGATGGCGAGCGGCTTTGCGCCAACGCAGGTTAAATTACGCCATGTTTCAGCGACCGCCTGCTTGCCGCCTTCAACCGGATCGGCCAGGCAATAACGCGGCGTGCAATCGGTGGTGATCGCAAGACCCTTTTGCGTGTTTTGCACGCGGATAACGGCCGCATCGCCGCCCGGGCGCTGCACCGTATCGCCCATCACCAGATGATCATACTGTTCCCAAATCC
>CAJXJM010000160.1 GCA_913054205.1 uncultured Rhodospirillaceae bacterium | reverse complement strand
ATAATACGGTCGTAGCTGCTTGGAATGCCGCCGCGCTGGATATGGCCTAACACCGTGACGCGGGTTTCCGCTCCTGTCGCCTCGGCAATTTGATCCCCCAATTGATGAGCTATTCCACCGTAGCGCTTTTGACCGTCACTCTGTTCGCTCATAACCGCTTCGCCGTCCGCAGGGCGTGCGGCTTCCGAGCAAACTATTAATGCGTGGTCACGACCTTGTTCATGGAGAGCGTTTAATTTTTCGGCAATCGGCTTGATGCGATACGGAATTTCAGGAATAAGAATAACGTCCGCGCCGCCGCCGATGCCGGAATTGAGCGCGATGTGACCCGCATCTCGGCCCATGACTTCCAAGATCATAACCCGCTCATGACTGGCTGCCGTTGGCTGCAATCGATCCAATGCCTCAACGGCTGTATTTACCGCCGTCGAAAAACCCACAGAAAATTCAGTTAAAGGCACATCATTATCAATGGTTTTTGGCACACCGATGAAATTAATGCCACCGAGTTTGGTCAATCTATTTAAAATATCGAGACTGCCGTCGCCGCCAATGCCGATTAATCCATCGAGTTCTAACTCTTCAAAACCAGCGGCAAACTCCTTGGATCGATCCTTTCGCGTGCCATCCGGCATTGGAAAATCAAATGGGTCACCTTTATTGGTCGTGCCGAGTATGGTCCCGCCCATTCGCAAGATATTGCCGGTAAATAATTTGAGCGTCAGTTCTTCGCAGCGAGCCGGAGAATCCATCAAACCTCGGGTGCCATCATGGATGCCCAATACGCGCCAGCCATAGCCCTGAATAGCTCGATGCACGACAGCCCTAATGACCGCATTTAATCCAGCGCAATCACCGCCGCTCGTCAGAACGCCTATGGTTTTTATCGAAGAACCCTTTTCGGCCACAACTTTATTCCCTTGTATAGATAAAACCGTCCAAATTTGATGAAAATTTTGGTATTATAGTTACAGGATCAATTAAATCGTTTGAACCTATGGCTGACAACCTAGAAAACGCAAACCAGATCAAAGAGTTATCTGAAAAACACCGAGAGCTTGATCTCCAAATCAAGCGACTCGCCAGTGGGCCTGACTTCGATCAGATCAAACTTCAGCGGCTCAAAAAAGAAAAACTAGCTCTAAAAGATCAACTTGCTGTCTTGGGTGCCAATCAGGTGCCAGATATTATAGCCTGAAATTTTCACTTACTTATTTCTAGCATCGCTATTTGCAGCCAAAATAATCTGGTCTGGGGATGAATCTGCAAAAATTTCCTGTGCTCCCCAAATCGGATTGATTCTATGCTCATTTTCACCAACTTCAAAGGGAGATCGAATGAGGAGCTCGATCAGTTCCTGCGCCTTTTGAGTCACGGCTTCTTCTTGGTAAAGATTTAAAATGATGCCGAACTCGCCGTTATCGAGGGCGCCGACGACATCGACCTCCTCTAGGCAACTTCGAATGACGGCCGCCGCATGGATCATAAATCCATCTCGTAATCCCGGGCCATCATCGAGCCATAAATCGTCTATTCCCATTATTTTGACAAAAAGCAGATAACTCGGCTCTTTCGTTCGCTCAACATGCTCGATTGCATGGTGCAGATATCCAAAGCGCTGAGGCGGGCGTAATCCTGAATCGCTGTGATATCTGTGATATCGGACATCGGTTCCTCTCTATCGGAGCAATCTTTAGCACTAGCATTACCACACTCTCTGGCAAATTTAGATCGATCCCGTGAATATTTGATCGCCGAGAGCAAAAAATGATAATTAATCAGTTTCGAATTTCAGGCAATGACTTGCACGTTATTAATTGCCTCTTATAATGCCGCCTTCCCGGCCTAACTGGCTGAAATACAGGAGTTTATCGATGACCGATTCGGAACCATTAGTTGGTATTATTATGGGTAGTCAGTCTGACTGGGCAACGATGAAAAACACCACAACGACCCTCGAAAAACTTGGTATACCATTTGAGGCCAAAATCATGTCTGCTCACCGGACCCCTGATCGTCTGACCGAATACGTCGAATCAGCCAAGGATCGCGGACTTCAAGTTTTAATTGCCGCAGCCGGCATGGCAGCCGCATTACCGGGCGCAGCCGCTGCACTGACCCCGCTGCCGGTATTAGGTGTCCCTATGGATGGTAAAGTGATGGGTGGTCTCGATGCACTGCTATCTATGGCCCAAATGCCAGGTGGTATCCCTGTTGGCACGCTGGCGGTTGGAAAAGCCGGTGCCGTGAATTCTGCTATTTTAGCTGCTAGTATTATCGCGCTTAGTAATGAAGAAGTTGCTGTCTCACTCGATAAATTTCGGGCCGATCAAACCGCAGCCGTTGCGGAAGATCCTGTCGACTAATTCGTTTCCAATATTACACGTTCTTCCGGCAAACATATCGTTACGGCTGTCCCTTGATTGGGAGCACTGTCGACCTCTAAATTTCCACCATGGGCATGAACAAATTCTATCGCCAGAGGCAGCCCCAGACCGGTTCCATCAATGGAAGTATCATCGGCAGAAACCCGTCCAAATCGAGATTTCGCCACGTCTATTTCTTCTTTGGACATTCCAATGCCATCATCTCTCACTGCAATTGAAATAGAGCCGTCCTCACCAAATGCCCAACCGGTTTCAACATGGCCGTCTGCAGGGGTGAATTTCACTGCATTATTTAGAAGATTCACCATAACCTGTTTTAATCGTAAAGGATCAACGCGAATTTCAGGGGCATCAGAACCAACATAATTATTCAAAGTTATGCCGCCTTCCTGTGCCTGAACAGCAACCATTTTATGGGCTTCGGCGACGATCTCCGCTAAAGAAGCATTTGTTTCATTCAATTCGATATGACCAGATTCAATGGTAGAAAGATCGAGCAAATCATTGATAAGATCGAGCAAATGCTGGCCCGATTTCATAATATTGGTGACATATTCCGCCTGTTTTTCATTCGCAAATTCGCCAAAGATCTTTTGCTCTAGAACATCAGAAAATCCAATAATCGCATTTAATGGTGTCCTAAGCTCATGGCTCATATTAGCCAGAAAATCGGATTTTGCTCGATTGGCCAGTTCCGCGTCTTCTTTCGATTTTTGGACCTGCAGTTCTCTATTCTTGTGATCTGTTATTTCAGAATGAATGGCGATGAGACCCCCATCTGCCAATCTCTGTCGCCTTACGTGGAACCATCTCCCATCTGGAGTACGAAAGTCTTTGATGAAAAGTGCTTTTTTTTTGATCTTTCAGCGTTTCTTCAACCCATTGTTCTACGCGGCCTTCCGCTTCAGCAATTGTTCCCGAATTGGCTCTATGTCTTTGGTACTCCTCAAAGGAAACATTGGGTTTTAAAAATTGTTCTGTGTCGCTATGTATCTTTCGAAAGGACGAATTACAGGTGACAAAACGGACTTCAGAATTCCACATGATAAATCCTGAACCTATGCTTTCCACCGCATCATAAAACTGTTTTTGAATATCAACAGCTTTTTCCTGCGCTAACACCTCCAATGTTTCATCGGTCAAAGTCCCTCGGTAGCCTAGGAATTCGACATCTGAATCAAAATTCGGAGCACCGGACATTTTTATATAAATCACTGAATTATCTTCTTTGGTTCGCGCATAGCGAAAATCCCGGAATGGCTCCTGCGAATCCATCGTTCGTTTTAACCCTTCCCAGTCGCCACCATCAGCCCGACGTCCGATATTCCTCAGCCGCCAAAATGGCCTTAACTGCCAGTTTACAGGTAGAGGCGGATTTGGACGGTTCCACATTCATGGGATCGGCCTTTGTCTGCTACTTTAAAAGGTTTAATTGTTGCTGCTAACTTTCTGAATTTATTCGATATTTACGCTAAATATTATATTGGGTGAGTGGTCTAAAATTACAATAATTAAACAAAAGCGGCATTTTTACCTGCTGCGGGTATCTATCTAAATGCTGGACGATAAAAACGACGCAATGGGCCTGCCAAGCGGCTCAGGCGCTTCTTAATTTTGCTTTGAATTTTTGGAATTTTTAGCACCTCTCCTATTCTTCTGTCCAAAAAAGCATAGGTATCTGAAAAATCTTCAGAATGGTCGGACAGCCAATAGAGAATAGTTGAGCCGTACACACCAGCCAGCAGACCACGCTTGGTATAGTAATTGAAATCAGTGGCGGTATCACCCGCAGCATGCCAAATCGCATCGACTGTTTTCATGGTGATCTTTGCACCGACCAAATGATTACCAGGTAATGTCATGAATGTTAAAAGACGCCGTATTGCTTCCCGGTGAGGTGCCAGCAATTCCAGGCGCACACGAACGCC
This sequence comes from uncultured Rhodospirillaceae bacterium, assembly GCA_913054205.1. Lineage (GTDB taxonomy): Bacteria > Pseudomonadota > Alphaproteobacteria > Rhodospirillales > UBA2165 > TMED23. Next base: position 1,964 of record CAJXJM010000160.1, on the reverse strand, counting down.
GGTGGTAATGCGGTCTCGCACAGGCATTTTTTCTAAGTTGAGTTTCGTCAACTTGGCTATCATCTGACGGTCCATGTGATCGCCAAAATGCACCGCGACCTCCTTCAGCCCGCCGGAAAATACAAGCTGAGAATCTGCAATTTCTTTACCAATATCTTCCGCGCCAGCGGCCAATGCTCGCTTGCTCCAGCCATCAAAGAGGACATGGGGCAGCATCGCCAAAAGAAGCTGGTCTCTATATTTCATGTCTTTAGAAGCAGTCATTAACTATCTTCTAAACCTCCTCAACCATTTGATTTTCGGGTTCAATCTCACGCCCCAAACGCATCAGGTCACCGTTTCGATTGGTTTCTTCGACAAATCCGAACTGGGTGAAATCACTCATTCGCATGGGATAGAGTTTGCCATCTAAATGGTCACATTCGTGCTGAACGGCGCGGGCATGAAATCCTTTAGCTTCTCGTTCCTGCTGTTTCCCATCCAAATTGAGCCAGGTGTATTTAATGTGCGAATAGCGTTCCACAGCCCCCATCAAGCCAGGAACCGACAAACAGGCCTCCCAGTCCAAATTAGTTTCATCGCTTAAAGGCTCGATATCCGGATTGATCATAATCGTTAAATTGGTCGCGCTATCTTCTTCCTCGTCGCCGCTACGTTCTTCAGGAACAAAGAAAATCACCACGCGTTTTGACACGTGAACCTGCGGCGCAGCCAAACCAATACCACCTGCATCGTCAAGCGTGTCAATCATATCACCGACTAAAATTGCGATCTCAGGATCGACTAGATCGGTGACAGGTTCCGCAACCTGGTGCAGAACAGGATGCCCCATGCGCGCTATTTTCAAAATTGCCATAAGAGGAATATGGCCCAAAAAACCCGTTGATCCAACGATTTAGCTAAAAAAAGATACTTTTTAGCCAAAAAATCCCCATTTATAGGTTAGCCCCCCTTCCCAAGCCACATTTGGCGTGTTAGAAGGCGCGACCTTAATGACTATCTGCTACAGGAGTAAGCAACCCCGTGCACGTAACTGTCCGTGATAATAATGTCGACCAGGCCCTTAAGGCGCTGAAAAAGAAAATGCAGCGCGAAGGTGTTTTCCGGGAAATGAAACTACGCCGTTCGTATGAAAAACCATCTGAACGAAAAGCCCGTGAGAAAGCAGAAGCCGTCCGTCGCGCTCGGAAGTTAGAACGCAAGCGTCTCGAACGCGAAGGCTTCTAAAACTTCCCCTCACAAAATCATGTTTATTAATTGATTGAGGTTCGGATCATTTCCGAACCTTTTGTCATGCCTGGGGAATATTGTATGATAAAGGTATTATTGATCCGAGTTTGCATCTTTCGATCATTAACCAGCAGAATATCCAAAATACTCAAAGCGCCTCCGCTTTACCTGTGAAAGCGGACGTTATCCTCGTAAAGCTAAAGCGTCTGCTAATGCTCCAAAGTGGACCTCAACAAGCAATGGACTTCCCTAACGATCAATCGTAGCATTATAAAGCTATGAAGAACTTGAATCGTCTCTGGCATGGCGAACTGGCGCTCCAAAATGCGTTTTGGAACTGGGCAATTTTTGGTGGTCTCACCATTAATGTTGTGTCCAGCGGCCTTTTTCTTTTCTTGATTATGGCTGATCGCCCGATTTTAGCGCTTATAGTCGGTTACGCTTTTTCTGTACCGTACAACGTCATAGTCTTAGTGGGCGTGTGGCGTTCAGCCGAGCGATTCGCCGGTGAACGTCGCTGGGCTGACTTTGCTCGGATGGTAACGGTTATCGGTATGGTCCTGCTCAGTGTCACATGACATGTTGGCCAAAATATATGAATGCGTAAGGGATCATGCTTGGTAAAATTGCGACAGCGATATTTGTAACGGGGTTCCTATCGATGGAAGTTATGGCACAGGACTTTGACGTTCAGGGCGCACGCGGCCTCGCGCCGGAAAATACTTTGGCGGCCT
>CAJXJM010000159.1 GCA_913054205.1 uncultured Rhodospirillaceae bacterium | reverse complement strand
TGACCAACACTTCAAAGAAATATTCCCAACAAGAGTTACTCAAATTTGCTCAAGCAGTATCCCATCCTTGACCAGCGCAATCGCTATAATATTGAGCGTCTGAAATCCACTCTCTAAACTGGAAAACGTCAACCTTATATATATGGCCTGTTTTAGTGGCGCGAATAAATTCTCCGGTTGGCAAATCTCTTTCTGCATGGTCGCTGGCGGGATCAATAGAAATCGACCTGGAACTGCGGAACCGGTTGCAGGGGCATGCCATGACGGACGTCGGCAGCGTGCACTATGATCGGTGGGGCTACCTGCCGGAAAAGCGTCGGGCGATGGAGACCTGGTCGACGTGGTTGGAAACCACCGTCGCCCGGGTTTGAACCCTTCCCTAAAACCCTGACAGGCTCTCACCCACCAACTAACTTTAATTCTTCCCCACTATATGTAATCATCACGGAATGAAACGACTGCTGCCAGTTCTGGTGGGTTTTGCATTCCTGTTGTTGTCTTCAACAGAGGGGTGGAGTTTATCCAATAGTCTATATCCAAACTCTATGGGAGATTAAAAATGAAGCTCGTTCGCTATGGCCCGCGCGGTAAAGAAAAACCTGGTCTAATAGATCTAAACGGAAATATACGAGATCTTTCAAAGGTCGTGCATGATATAAATGCTGAGGCGATTTCACCCAAAGGAATTGCGGCAATTAAAAAGCGTGACCCCAAACGCCTTCCTTTAGTAAAGGGTCGACCGCGACTTGGCCCACCAGTCGTCGAACGACGCACATTTGCCATAGCTCTTAACTACCGCCAGCATGCAGAAGAAGCGAAAAGACCAATCCCTCCAGAACCGTTGGTCTTTACAAAGGAATGCCCTCTGACTGGGCACCGTGATAATATTATTATACCTAAGGGTTCCAAGAAGACAGACTGGGAAATCGAACTCTGTCTGGTTATGGGTCGTAAAGCGAGTCATGTAAGCAAGAAAGATGCCCTGAAGTACGTAGCAGGTTACTTTGCAGGTAATGACGTTTCTGAGCGAGAATGGCTCTTGGAACGCGGTCCTTTTACTCAATGGATAACCGGTAAAAGCCCAGATACATTTGGTCCCATAGGTCCTTGGCTTGTGACCCCTGACGAATTAGGTAACCCTCAGAAGCTACACATGTGGCTAGAAGTCAATGGCAAACGTTTTCAGGATAATTATACTTCAGATATGGTTTATGACTGTGCCACCCTAATATCATTTATGAGCAAAATGATAACTCTGTACCCTGGTGACATAATCTTTACCGGAACTCCCCAAGGTGTGGGCCTCGGACAAAAGCCGAAACCGATTTATCTAAAGGTCGGTGACCTGGTAACAATGGGTATCGAAAAGCTCGGCGAACACCGCTACGTCTGCGTAAAGGGCAAATAATAAAAAAGCAAAATGGGGAACAAGGCCTAGAGCCAGTTTTCAATATTATGGGGTCAGTGAATCTCATGCGTTAACTTGGGCCGAAGTTTTGATTTGGGCAAATTTGCGAGGAGTTGATTCACATGGTGTTCTGCGGATTCCCGTCTATGCCGATCATCTCCAATCCGGCACCATAAATGCACAGCCAGAAATCGAGACCGACCCGTTATCAGGTGCAATAGCGCGCGTTAATGCTGATTCAGCGCCTGGTCCCATCGCCCTTACTGTTGCCATGGATGAGGCGATCAAAAAAGCCAATGAGTTTAATATTGGGTGGTGTACCATTTTTAACATGACCCACGCAGGCGCCGTTGGCTATTTTGCATTGCGGGCTGCTAAGGCTGGTTTAGCCGGGTTGGTGATGACGGCTTCCCAACCCATGATGGCCTATCCGGGTTCGACCAAAAATGTCGTTTCAACTAACCCTATCGCCATTGCCGTGCCTGGCGATCAACATTCCCCATTATTACTGGATATGTCGACCTCAACGGTTGGTATGGGTAAGGTCTATCAAGCTCAAGATAGCGGCCGGGAAATCCCACTTGATTGGGGGCTGGATGACCAAGGACAGCCGACCAGCGATCCTAACAAAGTGACTGTCTTGTCGCCGCTCGGTGGTGCCAAAGGAGCAGGATTGTCATTGATGATCGAATGTCTAACCAGTCTGGCCGTGAACAATCCATTGATCGAGCCAGTCTTACGAACCGGCGCGGCTCTAAAAGGGCGACCGATTAACGGCGTTGCCATTGCAGTAGACCTTGCTATTTTTGGTGACAAAGACAGCTACCGGGAGCAAGTTGATGCTTTGGCTGCACAATTAAAAAAAATTGCCCAAAGCCGAAGGCATAGATGAGATTTTTGCACCTGGAGAACGCGGTGATTCTATCCTCGCCGTGCGCGCAATAGAAGGGATTCCATTGCCGGATGGCACGTTAGACCGTTTACGTCCCATCGCCGAAGAATGCGGCGTGAAACTACCGGTACCGATCTAGGCCTGTTGTGCCGATCTTAACCAAATGCGAACGAACCGTTTGACACAGATGAATACGTTGTAGAAATTTCTATGCTACTCTCTCGCTGAATCGAAAAGGGAAATTGCAAATGATAAAAGTAGCTGACGTTGCATACGGGCGATTAGGGGCCCCGGATTTGGACCGAATGGAAGAATTTCTGCTCGATTTTGGTATGGTGCGGGCGGACCGAACCAAAACGGCACTTTACATGCGAGGTACGGATTCCGAACATCATCTTCATGTCACCGAAATTGGTGATCCCACCCATTTTGGCCTCGCCTATTTTGCCCGTAGTGAAGATGATTTAAAAACGCTTTCAAAGGCTGACGGTGCGAGTGAGGTAGAGGAAATTGATGAACCCGGCGGCGGTAAGCGCGTCCGTTTAACCGATCCTGATGGCCGTCCGATTGAAGTAATTCATGGTATGGAAACGCTTGATCCGATCGAAGTGCGCGATGTAGTCATCAATACCGGCAAAGAACGCTTCAATCGAACCGGCGATCTACAGCGCTTAAAAATGCGCCCGTCACACGTCAAACGCAGTGCGCACGCTGTATTCAGAACAACTAATCTGAAAGCAACTCTCGAGTGGTATCAGGGCTATCTCGGACTAATGGAAACTGACACCATTTACGTCGGTGACAAAGACAACCACCTCGCAACCTTCAATCATATCGATGCCGGCGACGAATATGTTGATCACCATGTCATGCTCGCGCTGCAATCTGATTCCGCTGCTTTCAATCACCTTTCGTTTGAAGTTGCCGATTTTGACGACGTGCAAATTGGTCACGAATATCTTGAAAAAACCGGAAAATATAAACTCGCTTGGGGAATTGGCCGTCATGTCATGGGCAGTCAAATATTTGACTATTGGCGTGATCCCTGGGGCCGCATTCACGAGCACTGGACGGATTCAGATATGGTCAATGCCAACCATGTTCCAGAGCTTTATGCCGATTATGAAGGACTTGTGAACCAATGGGGCCCGGATTTTCCAGAAACATTTTTGGATGACCCGGAACTTCATGCTCTATAAACGTGAAAGAAAAAGCGATACAAATTAATTCAAGTTTAGGGTTGAAGACTGTCCCCATTCCCTTGAATGAAACCACCTAAAGCGAAACTTCATAGTTATTAAAAATTATGGGAGAATGCTCATATGCTTGAACTATATCATTACGGCGATTCGTTATGTTCCATGAAAACTCGGTTCTGCCTTTTAGAAAAAGGTGTTGAATATGAGTCTCATTTCGTCGATTTGCTACAATGGGAGCACCTTACCGAAGAATACAAAAAGCTAAATCCTAATTCGGTTGTCCCGACCATCGTTCATGATGGCATGCCGATAATCGAATCTACCATCATAAATCAGTATATTGATGAGGTGTTCGATGGGCCTTCCTTAACTCCCGAAGACCCAGGCGAAAGAGCTCGCATGAGAATATTGATCAAATTACAAGATGATGTAATCCACCCGGCAATTCAGAAGCCAACGTTTAATCTTCTGATGAAACCTCTACTGGCAAAAAAATCTGATGACGAATTGGATGAATGGCTCAGTACGCACCCCCTCGAAAAAAGCAGGAAGTTGTTCAAAGGTGCAGCAAGAGGTCCTGTCAACGACGAAGCGTTGGAAGACGCAAGAAATCAATTCAACTTCGTGTTTGAAAGAATGGACCAGGCCCTTGCTAATGGTGACTGGCTATGTGGCAATCAATTTAGTTTAGCCGACATAGCGTTTGCTCCTGCGCTTGACCGCCTTGGGCAGTGTGATTGGCTTGACCTTTTTGATGGATACCCAAGGGTAATGAAATGGTGCGGTAGAATTAGGGAACGTGAGGCATACGCTAAAATGCGGCCACAGGATGCACAAAGACTGAGCAACTTAGTTTAAGATCAGCTCCCGGCGAAAAAAAGGCTTATCGATGAAGACTAGGGGAAATCCTTTCCTTTTCTGGTTTCAGGCAAATACGGCCGTGCCAGTCGCTAAAGTTTGTGGCTGGCGGCTATTCCTCCAGAGGCGGACGCGACCGGGCTTCCGGTAACGCCAGTTTCTCCAAATACGCCGATCATGTCATGTCACACCGAGTGTCTTGGCAAGCGCGTTCCCTCTGATATTATTTTTAAATAATATTGAGGGTCGGACTTATGAAACTAGTGACTTTTTTGAACGGCAATGACCAGGAACGCGCAGGCATACTCATCGAGGACGATCAAAAAATTCTTGATCTTCGATCTTCTAATGAGATGAACGGCCGCTCCCTGAGGCGACCCAAGAAAGTCTCCGTGGCGGCTGGCTTCATACTGGCGATATGGGCGAAATTGACATTGAAGGCTATCTCACACTCAAAGACCGTTCCAAAGACGTTATTATTTCAGGCGGCTCTAACATCTATCCCCGTGAGGTCGAAGAGGTCCTATTACAACATGACGGTATATTAGAAGCCTCAGTCGTCGGCCGTCCTCATGCAGATTGGGGAGAAGAAGTTATCTCCTTCATCGTCTGCACACCCGGCACAAGTGTCAGCGAAGACGAATTGGAAAAGCTCTGCCTCGATAACATCGCGCGCTTCAAACGTCCCAAAAAATATCACTTTGTCGACGCGCTACCTAAAAACAATTACGGCAAGGTATTGAAGACAGAACTAAGAGAGATGTTGGAATAGACATCTCTTACTCCCAGTTAAATTTTATGGCCTCTACCGCTGCGATTTGGGTCCGCTTAACTTAGGTGGCTCATCGGACGCTTACGGATTAACATGTATTCGTCTATCAATAAATTTGCTTCATGTCCGCTTTTGGCTAATAGCAGACTTCTCAGCCCTACCTAAATAGAGTCCGCTTTACCCTCAATAGCGGACATTACCGGCATTACTCAAAAGAGTCTGCTTTTGACCCATAGCGGACATAGGTGTTGGTCCGAGCAATCTGAAAATAAGTGGCTTACGGGATTACATTCAGTTGAAGTCGATGACTGCGTGAACTCAGGTGGTACGGAGGTTCCAAGATGCCTCCATGATCCGCTGCATCATAAGAATGCGACAAATCCGCCAAGCACAATCAAAGCAGCCAGCGAGAATTTTTTAAATAGCTCCGCCGGCAATTTGATAAATAGCCTAGCCCCCAGCCAGCCTCCAACCCACAGAAATGGTGAAGTAAGCGCCCCAAGAATACTGGCTTCGATTGTAACTCCGCCGCCAACGAATGTTGAGCCCAAGATGAGGACAGCAGCTATCGCCATAAAGACCAGAATATTTGCCCGCTGAACGGCGGCGGACTGTTTCAACGCAAGCATATAGATCACCAGGGGTGGGCCACCAAGTCCGATAAAACCATTAATCAATCCGGAAATAGCACCGGTTGTCGCACTCGCCCCCGCTCCTTGCGGACCACGGTAGCGCCAACCGGACAGTATCAAAATCGATGCGCCGACGATGAGCCATCCAATTATTCTGCGGATTAGATTTGGCTCCAAGGCAAATAGTAATAGATTGCCGATGGGTACGCAGACAGCCATGGCGATGAGCAAGGGCGTCATGCGCCGCCAGTCTGCTATGCGGGCGGCGGCGGGAAACAGATAGGCGGTAAGCAGCACGGCGCCAATTATCATAATGACAAGCGCCTCAACCGGCCCATTAAAGAATAGTGAGAAACGGCATACTCACCATTGCCCCACCCCAGCCGGTATAGCCTAGCATCAACCCGCCCGCGAATGTGACTACCATCGCCCATATAAGATCGGTTGTTAGTACAGCATTGAATGTCTCTATCATCCGATTTCATTAGCTGGCGAGACTGGAAATGACACGCTAATTTTGTTGGTCGATCTGCATGCGGAAGATTTCGTGACAGTAGAAGATTTCGTGCCAGTATACTTAATTATCGTTCCCCACACCGTCATTCTCAATTTCAA
>CAJXJM010000158.1 GCA_913054205.1 uncultured Rhodospirillaceae bacterium | reverse complement strand
GTGAGTGAGTCCCTGGGTATCTATCTCAGAATAGTCCACTGGGGAAATAAGGGCGCTGCCTTTGGCGTCAATTTCGGCGGACCTGTGGTGCATGCCTTACTCTCCGTGGCCGCACTGGGAGCACTATCCTATGTAGCATGGCACTCCCCTTCCCGCCATAGGTTATCGAAGTGGGGCTTCGGGCTTATCGCAGGAGGAGCAGTGGGAAATCTGATGGACAGGCTGATGCTGGGTCATGTTACCGATTTTCTGGATGTCGTCGACGCAATCCAAAAAGATGAAAAAGGCGAGATCGTCTGTCACGCAACTCTAATCGACGAGTCCGGCGAATGGCTTAGTGGGGACGCCCAAGCGAGCTCTGACGCCCAGGATATCGCCTGGCATGGTTTGGATGATTTGAAAGATTTGGGTCTTTGGCGCGAAACCGAACGCATTATTCGGGAATCTGCTGAATTAAGGAAGCTCAAACACCGCGCGAAATGAGCTGGAAGCTATGCCTATCTTCCTATTCGAATGCGCTTTTTTGCCTGTTAAGCGTATGCTACCGTCACCCTATACAAACCACTAATACAACGGAAAACACTCCATGTCTCACATTGCTCTCGTTTCGGTTTTTTGTCCTGATCGCACAGGCCTGATTGCCGCCATTGCCGGCAGAATGTTTGATCTTGGTGCCAATTTAGGCGACACCACATTTGCCGTTCTTGGCAGTGGCGCAGAATTTACATCGATCACTGAGCTGCCCGATGCCATCGAAAATGAGACACTCGCAGCAGAACTTGCCAGCGTTCCCGAACTTGCAGAAGCCAAAATCACAGTCACGGATTTCGAGCTTGATCCGATCCAAGATCAAGCTGGGAAAATCACCCACCGCATCACCGTTAGAGGGGGCGATCAACCGGGACTGATCGCCAGACTTTCTGAACTATTCATTGAATATAAAGCCAATATTGTCCGGCTTTCCTCAGAGAAAACACCGGATGGCAACTACATTTTGAGAATATCGGTTTCCATTCCCGAGGGTAGTGCAGAATCCTGTCTCGCCACTGTCGCCAATACGGCCGAGGGACTTCAGCTCTCTTGCGACGTCGAGACGCCTTAGTCGCCACGCAAAAAATCGTTTCTTTCTCAATCAAATTCAATGGCTTCAAATCTCGATCTTACGAATCACAAATTAGATTAAAATTAAGGGCAAACTAAGGCAGTCTTCAACGGTTGATAATGACTGATTTTTTCGAATGTTCCATAACCTTGAACGCGACACTGCCCATAAAAAAGCGCTTTAGCCCCGTTCTGCCGTCACTTCCGACCACAATAAATGAATAATCTTCGCCTGCACTGATGATCTCTTCAAAAGGACTGCCGACACGTGTAAACGCGTTTACTGGTTCGACACCCATAGCTTTAAGCTCGGTAACTGCCGCATCGACATTTTTCTGCGCATCTGGTTCGCTTTCCACATCCAACGCGACCGACATCACAGATAAATGCGAATTGATTTTACCAGCAACCACACCGGAGCGCTTTACCATTCTCATTGCGTGGTCCGAGCCATCTGTGCACAAAAGATGCCCTTTGCCACGGGCAAGTTCCCGTGCGACAAGCACCGAGCACGGCGCATGCATCGCCACTTTTTCCGCGACCGCGGGATCCCACAAGGATTTTGCCCAACCGCCCCACGACCCGGAATCACCGAGAATAATCAAATCATAGGGACCAAGTTCATATTGGTCGAGAATACCGGCAGCGATCGTTGATGCCGTTTTCAATTTGAGTACGATAGACCGGCCACCTTCGTTGGTATATTCAATTTTATTATCGCCAAGAGGATCACCTTCAATATCTGTATGGGTGATTTTTTCGCCCCAATCAGAGGCCATGCCTTCTCCGGTCATCAATTGTTCGAGACCCTTTTTCAGGTATTTAATACCGGGAAGTTCCAACCCCCAACTCAACATATTTTCGCGCGCAACACGCACTTGCAGACCGCCAGAGCGTAAGCCCTGATCTATCGGGCGAACATAAAGCAGAATGATATCTGAATTGGGATTATTCGCTAGCTGCGAGGCATATTCTAAACCGCGGTAAGATTCGTCACTTCCATCGACGCACACCAGGACACGATAGCGTGCTCTACGCTCTTCATATAGCCGCTCTAGGTCAATGTCTGTTTCAGCCATCCAGTGCTCCTCCTGCCCTCGCCCCTTTAAGAACTTTATTTTAGAACTTTAAATTATCGGACAATTCTGTCTAGACGATTCTTTTGATATCGCCAAGCTTATATACCGAGGAAAGGCCAATACACGAATGCCGCCAGCAGCATAATAATCGTCGATACCACCACCATCTTCCATCCAACAGCCAGAAAATCCGTCGTTTTTAAATAACCTGACGCATAAACAATTGTACAGGCTGGCGTGCCAACGACCGTCAAATAAGCGAACGCAGAAGAAATTGCGGTGATGAACCCAATAACGATGGGACTCTCTTGAGCGACGACAGCCACTTTGAGAACCACGGGTCCCAACACCGCCACAGCCGCGCCATTAGACATCATATTGGTAACGGCAGTGGTTAGCACAGAAACCGCAGCCCACAAACCAAAGCCTTCATTGGCACCAATGGGAGCTAGCATGGCCAGGAAGTTCTCTGCCACCCATTGTGCGGCACCGGTCTCTTTCATTTCAATACCGAGCGAAATCGCCGCGCCATAGAGAAACACAACACCCCAGTTGACGCCTGAGTTGATATCTTCCCAACGCACCAATCCTGCCACCAAAAAGGCTGTCGCCCCTAAGATAGCAATTGTTCCCATCCCGACTTCGTCTGAAACAAAAATCCAACCAATAAGAACCAACAAGAACAATATGATCGAAACCCAATCGGCTGCTTTCATCGGACCTTCACTCTCAACCTGGGCACGAAGCTTAACGACAGCTCGGGATAGATCGCGATATTCGGGCTTGAAAGTTAAGAACAGAATAAGCGTCACAAACGGCAGTTGGATCAGGAACATCGGATAGGCGAACATCATCCAGGTTACGTAATCAATAATAAATCGCTGGGTTTCCGGATTGCTTGGATCATAGAAGAACTCGCGCCAATAGCCGATCATAATGGCATTCCGCGCACCGCCCGAAGGAGTTCCTATACCGGCAACCGAACAGCCATACGCGATCGAAAACAAAAGTACGGCGGCTAGATTTCGAACTTTTTTCGGATCATCCGAAGTCAATGTAACCAGCGTTATGCCCACTGGCAGCATCATCGCTGCGACCGTATGTTCACCGATAAAGGAAGCCAGTAATCCTGACACAACGGAAATGCCGAAACAAATCCTGGTGGTTTTGGTTCCGGTAATACGGACGATGATCCACGCGATCCGTTTATCAAGCTTCTGCTTCACGACGGCGACCGCCAGCATAAGCGAGCCCATAATAAATAGAACTGAATCGTTCCACAGCGATTTGGCGACGTCCGAGGAAGCACTGCCGAGCAATAACACCTGCCCCAATATGATCAGCAGGGCCACGGCTGGAAGTGGAATGGGCTCCGTCACAAAAAGGATCGTCGCTACCAAGGACATGGTCAGCACGATCCACGCCTCTCTACTTAGGCCATCCGGAACAGGCAAACTCAGCATAATTGCGCCAACGATCATGGCGATAAAGAACCATTTTTTCTCCCACATATAGTGAACAGAAAAATCGGATAAGAGCTTTGCTAGTTTCGCGCCGAAACTATCTTTCTTTTGCTCGTCACGAACACTCGCTGCTGGTTGGTTCATACTGTTATACCCGCCCATTTTGTCAGGGCATATTCCCAGTTTAAATTACTATTTCGCGCCAAATGCCGGCGTTAATTTCTACTATGCGGCCTCTTTCACGGCATTCCGAAGAGCGCCAATCGTTGCATGATAATCATTGCCATTAAATACTGCGCTACCAGCAACAAACGCGTCCGCGCCTGCTTTGACAGCGGCAGCTATATTGCTCGGCTTTATGCCACCATCCACCTCGAGCTCAATCGGACGGTCGCCGATCATGTCACGAATGCGTCTGATTTTGCCAAGCTGAGACTCGATAAAGGACTGTCCGCCAAATCCTGGATTAACAGACATAACCAAAATCAAATCAACATCGTCCAACACGTTCTCAAGCACAGCTTCGTCGGTCGATGGATTAAGTGAGACGCCGGCCTTTTTTCCAAGATCATGAATGACTTGAAGATTTCTGTGCAAATGGATATCGGCTTCAACGTGAACAGTGATTATATCCGCGCCAGCCTCGGCATAGTCCGCCAAATAGGGTGCCGCTGGATTGATCATCAAGTGAACGTCGAAAGGTTTGTCGGTGTAAGAACGGATCGATTGAATAATCGGCGGGCCGAATGTCAGATTGGGGACAAAATGACCGTCCATAACATCAATGTGGATGTAATCGGCTCCAGCCTCATCGATCGCCTTAACCTCTTCACCCAGACGCGCAAAGTCAGCAGATAGTATGGAAGGTGCTATTTTAATGTCTGCCATTCTATTTGGTCCGTAAACTTATGCAGCTTCGCCGGTATAGGTAGAGGCGCAGGCTGCACTGTTAAGATTTGCTCGAGTTAGCAGCGCCTGTTGTGCTGCAGAAACATTTTCAGATTTGCCAACCCAGGCCTGAAGAGCACTGGCTTGCAGGGCGCGACCATAGGAATAGCTCAACGTCCAAGGCAAATTGTCATAGTCGGCGTTCATTGCTTGCAAATGGGCGGTTGCTTCCACTTCGGTCTGCCCACCAGACAAAAACATAATGCCGGGGACTGCTGCTGGAACACAGCGGAGCATAGTTGCGACAGTTCGGCCAGCAACTTCGTCAATATCCGCGCGACCCGAAGCATCCGTTCCGGAGATCACCATATTCGGTTTTAAGATCATGCCTTCGAGGGCAACCTCTTGAGCGTAAAGCTCACCAAATACGGAATTCAAAGTTTCTTCGGTGACTTGCTGACAGGTATCAATGTCATGATCGCCATCCATAAGCACTTCCGGCTCAACGATTGGCACCAACCCGCCTTCCTGGCAGATTTTCGCATAGCGTGCCAAGGCATGAGCGTTTACATGGATCGCATAGCCCGACGGCATATTGTCACCAATATTGATAACCGCACGCCACTTGGCAAACATGGCACCGAGTTTCACATATTCTTCAACCCGACCAGCAAGTCCATCAAGTCCCTCGGTGATCGTCTCGCCATCGGAACCGGCCAGAGGCTTAGCGCCTGCATCTACTTTAATGCCAGGAATAACGCCTTGGCTTTCCATAACGTCAACGAGACGCGATCCATCTGCGGCAGACTGCCGGATAGTTTCATCATAAAGAATAGCGCCACTGATAAATTTGCCGATCCCCTCAGCGCGGAATAAAAGTTCGCGGTAATCTCTGCGGTTATCTTCGGTTGATTCCACATTGATCGTATCAAAGCGCTTTGTGATCGTGCCGGTACTTTCATCTGCCGCCAACAGCCCTTTATTGTCTGCCACAATCGCTTGAGCTACGGATGCCAATTGGTCTAAATTCATTGTCTTCTCTCCACTAACAATTATCTGAGCGCGCAGTTATTTGGCGCTAAAGTCTATCTTTTACCGCCGCGACAACCGCGTCAGCTGTTATCCCAAAATGCTTGTAAAGATCACCCGCCGGGGCAGAGGCACCAAAGCTCGACATGCCGACAAAACCTCCATCGGGGCCGATATATTTTTCCCAACCCATGGATACAGCCGCTTCAATCGCAACCCGGACGCCGGTGCCAAGCACGCCGTCGCGATAGGATTTTTCCTGCGCATCAAAGAGGTTCCAAGCGGGAAGCGAAACGACCGCAGTTGGCACGCCGTCAGCCTGAAGAGCGTCACGCGCTGTCATGGCAATTTCCACCTCTGAGCCAGTTGCGAGAATGGTCGCTTGGCGTTCGCCATCAGCTTCGGCCAAAACATAACCACCTTTTGCGGAAAGGTTCTCATCGGTGTGCTCGGTTCTGACAGTCATCAAGCCTTGGCGTGTCAGCACTATTGCGGAAGGTGAATTTTTGCTCTCCATAGCGATCTGCCAGCATTCTGCGGTTTCAATTGCATCGGCAGGACGGAACACATTCAAATTCGGAATAGCCCGTAAGGATGCAATTGTCTCAACCGGCTGGTGGGTTGGACCATCTTCACCAAGACCAATGGAATCATGGGTTAGCACATAGACCACGCGCTGGCCCATCAAGGCCGACAATCGAAGCGCACCGCGAAGATAATCAGCAAACACCAAAAAAGTACCGCCATAAGGGATAACGCCGCCGTGCAACGCTAAGCCATTCATCACCGCCGCCATACCAAACTCGCGCACACCATAA
>CAJXJM010000157.1 GCA_913054205.1 uncultured Rhodospirillaceae bacterium | reverse complement strand
GATTTGTGCCGGCAGATTGTCGCCGGTATTAACTTCGTCATACATCGATAAAGGCGCTAACTGGCTAAAGCGCAAATTGTCGGTGTCATAGGTGCGCCGAACGCCTTCGGAGATTGCTGCTTCATCATTGCCATCGACCCAAACCTGCTCGCCTTTTTCCCCCATGATGATTGCAGTGCCGGTATCCTGGCACATCGGCAGCACGCGGCCGGAAGCGATGTTGGCATTTTTGAGCATATCAAGCGCAACAAAACGGTCATTGTCGGAAGCTTCCGGATCATCGAGAATTTTTCGGACTTGTTCCAAATGTTCGGTTCGTAAGAGATGCGAGGTGTCTGAGAAGCCTTGCGCAGTCAGTAAAGCAATGCCCTCCGGATCGATCTTTAGAATCTCACGGCCCTCAACGTCGATGGTTTCAACGTAGTCGGTTGTTAAAAGGCGATACTGCGTTGTGTCCTCGAAGGAGGGAACCATCGGAAAATAATTATTATCACTCATGGAGTCACCTGATTAGAATTTTTAAATTGTGGGATATAAAAAAGGGCTTGGTTATTTTTTACGGAAAGCATCAAGCGCAATAACTTCTGCGGTTTTGGGACCGTCATCTGCTTCATCCTCATTTGAGGCTTGGTCATCGCTTTCGTCTTCGTAAATATCGTCATTTTCTTGCAATTGAGGTTGTTGTTTAGCCGGTGCAAAGGGCGTCAGTGAACTTTCGTCTGACAAATCCTGTGTGTCGTTTATCTCTAACGACGAATCGTCAAAATCAGCGTCGTTCTCAACGTCACCTTGCGCCTGCAACATTGCATCGTTGACGGAATTAACGCCAATCTGAAGGCCGAAATTCACCGACGGGTCAGCAAAGGAGGTCACCGCATCAAAGGGTACCGTGAGGTGGCTCTTCTTGCCACTGAAGGAAAGCGAAACTTCGAAGCCTTGCTCATCAATGATAAGTTCTTCGAATTGGTGCTGAAGAACAATCGTAATTTCTTCCGGGTATTGGGCGCGGAGAAATCCGGGTATATCGACGCCGTCATGTGAGGTGTCAAAATTAATAAAAAAATGATGGTCGCCTATCGGTCCATGTTCAGCCAGTTTCTGAAGAGCGCGGCTTAAGACGCTGCGGAGCGCCTCGTTGACCCACTCGTCATATGGAAATGTTTCTTCTGACATTTTTACTCTTTTCGCCCAATCTCACTTATTCTACGTATCCACCGAACTAAATCCAGGTGATTCGCCAAATTAGTGGAGGGCTTCTGTTGCTAGGTGCCCTCCGGACCCCGTGGTAGGTTAGCTGTTAAGCTGCTACCGCAAATGCTTCATTATCGTTTGCATTTGTAAAAGTAGCCCGATAACGGTGGTACAATGCCGGGCAAAAACTTTATTTTTACTACGCACGTCGATCCTGTTTCGCCCCCATAACGGCCCGGTAATATCCAATGAGTTATTCGCTAACTCCCTGGATTAGCGGGAATTTTTGGTGGAGGCGCCGGGCACTGCCCCCGGGTCCGTTACGCTTATTCTACAAAGCGTTTATCGCCATAGTCGGTAAACCGACGCAATCAATATAGTCCTATCGGCGGCCTTTTGAAAGGGGCCTCTACAGGCGTTTACGTGATGAAATGCGGGTGCCCCTCATGCGCTGGATTCAAGTCTTTGATCCGATCCGATTGGCAGGTAAAGTGCAGCGGAAAATCATGTTAACTAGGAATGCCCTTTGATGGAATTGACACCCGAACAAAAACAAGAAATTGAAGCTTCAAGGTCCACACTCGTCGAGACGCGCAGAGCGACCGTGCCGGCACTTGAAGAAGTCTTGTACGAGCCGATGCCGGTTTTGGATCATGGCTTTGTTCGGGTGATTGACTACATGGGCGACGATGCGGCAATTGTGCAGGCGGCGCGGGTTTCCTATGGCAAAGGAACTAAGAAAGTTTCCGATGATGCGGGGCTGATTAATTATCTGCTGCGTCATCGCCATACCACACCGTTCGAGATGTGCGAGATTAAGTACCACATCAAAGTGCCGATATTTATAGCGCGGCAATGGATACGCCACCGCACCGCCAATGTGAACGAATATTCGGCGCGCTATTCTGTGCTCGACCGCGAGTTTTATATTCCGAGCGCCGACCAGCTTGCCATGCAATCAAGCCTTAACCATCAGGGCCGAGGCGATCTGCTCCAAGGCGCCGAAGCCCAGCGGGTTCTCGATATTCTCAAAGAGGACGCGACCCGCAATTACGATCACTACATAGAGATGCTCAACGAAAATGAAAAAGGTGAGATCATCGACGAAGATAAAGGTGGTTTGGCGCGAGAACTGGCCAGGATGAACCTCACGCTCAATGCCTATACCCAATGGTATTGGAAAATTGATCTGCATAATTTGCTACACTTCTTATCGCTCCGAGCCGACGCCCATGCGCAGTATGAAATCCGCGTCTATGCGGATGCGATGCTGGAAACCGTGGAGCACTGGGTGCCGATCGCCCATAAGGCCTTCATGCAATACCGCGTCGGCGGCGTAAATTTGTCGGCTGCCTCCCTCGGCATCGTCAAAAAGATGCTCGCTGGTGAAAACGTCTCCCAAGAAGACAGCGGCATGAGCAAACGCGAATGGCGGGAATTGATGGCGACTTTGGAGCAGGGAGAGTAAAATTTTTCGACTGGTTCTAAATTGTTAATTTCCAGCACGATGCTGGTTGAGGATGTCAATATAAAGTCCATTACGGCGCAATCGATCTAATCCAGTATTCACGGTTTCGATTATTGAAACGGCGTTGGGATGCTTTTTCGAGACGATCAAATGCAATGTTGAAGGGGGCCAATTAATTGTCAGCTTTTTTAGTGTGTCTTTGCTATCGGAAATCCGATTGATAACTGACTGGGCGAATAAATCGTTCCAGACGACAAATTGAGCTCGATCTCGTTTGATCATGTGATAGCAATTTTCAGGTTTTGGTGCCCTTAGAACAGGGATATTGCCGCTTTCGACCATTGATCTAAATGCCCGGGGAATGGAATATCCCAGTGCACGGCAAAGAGTAAGGCCGCCTAATTCACTAATTTTATTGGCACTTATTGCCAAATTGTCTGACACAAAAACGCGTCCCACCGTTTCATATAATGGTGCTGAAAACAAAAAATCGCGATCCCGTTTCGGCGCCCGGAAATAAGGAAATGTTCCATCGAATTGATTGAATTTGGTGTCACGGTATCCGCGTTTCCAATGCTCGAAAGATATTTTAACCGGATAACCTGCTTCATTAAATATTGTTCTGACGATGTCCGTTAACATTCCGCCCTTAGGAAGTTTTTCGTCTGAGTAAGGGGCAAAATCATTGCCTGTGACAAGTTCTATAGTGTTTTTTGCAGCGATCGCAGGACTGACAAAAGTCCATAAAAAAAGAGCACCCAAAATAGATACTCGGTGGGAGATTGCCTTCATGATATTAGAAACCTTTACGACTCATTCAATTTTTGCAGGGAATTAACGCCGCGCGTCACCTCTAGTGAGGGGCGGTTGGGTAAAACGATTACTTTGTTCGGTGGGGAAACAAATGCAACACGTGCGAGGTATTTAGGATGAATCCTGGCGATGTCAATGATCCGCCTCGGCTTCGCCTGTAAAGTTTCTGTGATTGATATAAGGCTGATCTATGGGCATTGTGTGGTACGTGTATGGACTACGAAGTTGAATGAATTTTCAAGTAAGCTAATTGGGAAACTCGGAGCAGGAAAATTAAAAAAGGACGCCAAAGGCGCCCTTTCTCAAAATTTAATAAATGATCCTACTTCCTCTTCGCGATCGCCGGGACTTTGCGTTGGGCGCGGCCGGAATAGGCACTCAATGGGCGGATCAGAGCGTTGTTGGCGTTTTGCTCAAGATAATGCGCGGACCAGCCGGTGATGCGGGCCATGACAAAGATCGGTGTGTAGAGATTGATTGGAAAACCCATCAAATAGTACGCCGGGCCTGAGGGAAAATCCAAATTCGGGTGGATGCCTTTTTCGTTGACGAAGATATCGGCGAGGATGTTGTAGATACCGAGCCATTTTGTGTCGCCGGACCATTTTGTCAGGTCTTCAAGGCAAGACTTCATCGTTGGCACACGGCTGTCACCTTGTTTGTAGACGCGGTGGCCAAATCCCATGATCAGCTTTTTGTTTGCCATGGCATCTCTGATCCAGGGCTCTGCACGGGCAGGTGTGCGGATGGCTCTCATCATCTCCATGACGGCTTCATTTGCGCCGCCGTGCAGCGGTCCTTTCAGTGCGCCAATGCCGCCGACAACAGCTGAGTAGATATCTGAGCGCGTTGAGGTGATCACCCGGCTGGTAAAGGTCGAGGCGTTAAAGCTGTGCTCGGCATAAAGAATAAGCGAGACATCGAATGCTTTGACGACAGCTTTCGGCGGCACCTTGCCAAAGCACATGTGGAAAAAGTTCTCTGCCATCGATAAATCTGTTCTGGGCGAAATGCGTTTTTTGCCGTTCCTTAGGCGAAAATCGGTCGCAATCATGGTTGGAATTTTGGACAACATATTGATCGCGCGTTCCATATCTGCTTCTTCCGGCTCACCGCCCCAGGCGACTTCTGTTGTCCCGAGATAACTTACCGCTGTCCGAATGGTATCCATAGGATGGGCTTTTTTCGGGAACTTTGAAATGACCTGCGTGTGTGCCGCAGAGAGTTTTCTCAAAGAACGCTCTTTCTTTTTAAAGGCGTTGAGCTGTTTTCGGTTGGGGAGATCACCGTTGAGCAATAAATACGCGACTTCTTCGAAAGAACAACTAGCCGCCAAATCCTGCACCGCATATCCACGATAGGTCAGTGAATTGGTTTCGGGCATTACTTTGGAAACCGCAGTGGTGTCGGCGATAACGCCAACCAGACCTTTGCGGATATCTGGTTCAACTGCTTTCTTGGCGGCTTTCTTTGTTGGTTTTTTAGATGGCTTCTTAGATTTTTTCTGGGCCATAATAAATTCTCCCTAAATGCGGTCTATAGTTTGAAATTATGTAAATTCTGATCGAACTGATTGTACTCTTCATATTTGATGACTTCGTACAATCGCTTGCGGGTTTGCATTTTCTCGACTTGGCTTTCGAGCGAGCCTTCTTTTTTGAGCGCGGCGTAGGAAACTTCAACAGCTCCCATCGCCAGGCGCAAAGAGGACACCGGGTAGATTGCAATGTTGTAGCCGAAATCTCCAAGCTGCTGTTTGGAATAGAGTGGCGTCTTGCCAAACTCAGTCATGTTGGCGAGCAGGGGCACGTCAATGGCGGCGCGAAAGGCTTCATATTCTTCCGGCGTGTTGAGGGCTTCCGGGAAAATCGCTTCGGCACCCGCATCAACATAGGCTTTTGAACGTTCAATGGCTGCCTCTATGCCTTCGGTTGCTTTGGCATCGGTCCGCACCATCAGCAAAAAGTTTGGATCGCGCTTGGCATTCACTGCTGCGGCGACTTTTTGGCACATGTCCTTGGTTTCGAGAATGGTTTTATTGTCGAGATGTCCACAGCGTTTGGGGCTCACTTGATCTTCGATATGACAACCGGCAAGGCCGAGCTCTTCACATTCCTGGATGGTGCGAGCCGTGTTCATCGCTTCGCCAAAGCCGGTATCCAAATCAATCAGTGCTGGCAGCTCGGTCACCCGCGCAATTTGGCGGCCGCGTTGGGTTATTTCGGTCAAAGTTGTCAGGCCGATATCCGGCATCGCCATCGCCGCAGATAATGCGCCGCCGGAGATATAAATACCGTCAAAGCCTTGTTCTTCAACAATTCGGGCGACGAGCGGCTCGTGGGCGCCGGGCATTTGCAAAAGCTTGCCAGTGGCGAGCTCTTTTCTGAAATCGGCCCGCTTTTCCGCGGCTGTTTTGGTTCCAAATAACATTAGAAAATCCCTTTCGTGTCAGGGGTGTTGTTTTCAACCTCAATGGCATCGACTTGGACATTAATCTCATTGACGCCTGCCGCATCAAGATCAGGCAGGTTTTGCACGAGCTCAAGGAAGCGATCCCTTTCGCTCTCAGAAATTTTACCGTCGGTGAGCGTTTTAAACTTGTTGATATAATTATCACGGGCAAATGGCCGAGCGCCAGCAGGGTGTGCGTTGGCAACAGCCAATTCATCTATAATTTTCTCGCCGGATTTAAGCGTTACTTCAAGACGTCCGCCAAAGGCGCGCTTGTCCGGATCAGGTTCATGATAGCGCTTGGTCCAATCGGGGTCTTCTTCGGTAGAAATAGAATGCCACAATTTGACGGTATCCTCACGCTGAGCGCGTTCCGGCGCGTAAGACCTCACGTGATGCCATTCACCGTCCTGCAAAGCGACGGCCAGAATATACATGATGGAATGATCCAGGGTCTCCCGGCTC
>CAJXJM010000156.1 GCA_913054205.1 uncultured Rhodospirillaceae bacterium | reverse complement strand
GTTAAAGCCAGCAAGGTTTTCTTCGACGAGGTCGAAAAAGCGGGTGGAAAACCTGTTATGTGGGCGGCGGGACATTCTTTGATAAAATCAAAGATGGCTGAAATGAAGGCACCGCTCGCTGGTGAGATGAGCGGCCATATCTTCTTTGCCGATAAATATTATGGCTTCGATGACGCGGTTTATGCTGCCATCCGCCTGCTGTCGATTTTGACAAATTCAGACCAAAGCGTTGCTGACATGCAAGATGGTTTGCCGCAAATGATGAACACACCGGAACTACGGTTCGAATGCTCTGAAGAGCGTAAGTTCAAGGTCATCGAAGAAGTCAAAGAACGGCTTGCCAGTGTCGAGGGGATCAAAATCCATGACATGGACGGCGTCCGCGTTGAGACCGATGATGGCTGGTGGTTGCTGCGCGCTTCCAACACCCAAGCAGTACTTGTTGCGCGATGCGAGTCTTCAAATGAGGCAGGGCTTTCACGGCTCAAAGGCACCGTCCGCGAACAGCTCATCGCCAGCGGCATCGAACCTCCCGCCGATTTCGACTAAGTGTTGAACCAAGAAGTTCACGAAGAACAAAAAAAAATTAGGTATACGGGAACCCAGTGATTTAAGTACCCCTATAAATGTCCGCTTTGCACCTCGAAAGCGGATATTATCTGCATAACGCAAAAGAGTCCGTTGTTGGCCCTAAGCGGACATTGACAGGTCGACCCTGGGACGCGGCTACCGAAACCAACTGTTTTCAGTACCTATACCAAAATCAAGCGTTTTCGGTACGTTCTCGTTTCCTTCGTGAACTTCGTGTGCTTCGTGGTAATTATTTTCTGAACTCTAGAAAACCGTCGTTAGCCTCGCCGTAGCAAAATGAACCACGAAGCTCACGAAAGGGGGCTCGATCTCCAATCCCATTCGTCACTCCGGCCCTGCTCATTCGTCATCGAAAAGTTCTTATTTCATCTTGGCGAGCGCCCGCTCCAATTGCTTGCGCCTCAGATAGTCTCGGCCGTGGCCGCCTCTACCGCCACCTAGGGCGAAAACCTGCCGGCCATTCTTATCGTAAATAAAAGCGGCTGGAATACTGCGGACATTGCCGAAATCCCGGGAAACGGTTTTGGTCCCCGACACAACTTTGATGCTCGGGTCGATAACTCGCATAAAACGGTTCAGCCGCGACGGCGACAGACCGGTCAACTCCTCGATCCAATTGACCGCAATTATGTTTATTTTGTCCGGTCCATTTTTTTTGATGAAATCTCGGAGACCCCGCATCTCTGTGGCGCAAGGCGGGCACCAGCTGGCGAAAAAAGTCACCAGAACAGGACAACCATTGAACGTAGAGATTCCACCGGCGTACCTCTAATGGCCTTTAACGCTTTAAGATTGGCCTTGACCTCAGGCGTGAGCTGTTTTGCACCACCGGCATCAGCATCTGAGTTGACGATTAGTCCCAGAACCAACGGCACAATGAAAAGTACTAAACGATTTGTTTTCATTACTTTTGTCCCATGCAATTGAAATTAAGAATGACGCCAACCTATTAAACCTGCGGCGCAATTCACAATCACGATGGATCAAAATTTGTTGATGACGAGTTTGTTGGAAAACCTATCTCGAGGCGATTTCGATAGATGCCGGCAGGTTGAGTTCCAAGCACGGCTTGCGGTGCTTTTTGAGGAGGCGGCAGGTGCGATAGGCATTGCGTCTATCGAGGCCAACAATTCGAGCTCGGTAAAGAGTTCGGTTGCGTAATTTACGCAGCGGCATCACCTTGATTTTGCCGCCTTTAAGAACCTTGGCGTATTTTTGCGATACATCGCGCGCAATGTTGAGCGCTGGTTTGTGAGAATAAAACGCGCCCACTTGAATGCCCCAAATTCTGTCCTTCGATCGGGCGGCGGTCTTTGAGGGCTTCGTTCGAGCCATGTAGCTCTGACGCCGTTTCGGTTTTGCCTTGGTAATCTGAATGCTCGGCGATGTGCGTTCAAAAGCTGCGGTCAGCAATTTCTTCATGTGACGATTGCGAGAGCGTGATGTGTTGCCGCCAAACACAACACCGATGATCCGCGTGTTGTTGCGCTTCACTGTCGTGATCAGATTGTAACCGGAAGCGCGAATATAACCTGTCTTCATGCCCTCGGCGCCGGGGTAGTATTTTAGCACTTTGTTGTGGGGGCGATAGGTGCGTCCCTGGAAGGTGAAAGCCTGGCGTTTGAATAAATGATAATATTGCGGGAAGCGCTTGATGATCGAACGGGTCAATGTCGCCATGTCTTTAGCGGTCGACATTTGACCACGGTGGGGAAGGCCAGATGCATTTCGGAAAGTTGTTCGGGACATGCCAAGCTTGCGGGCTTTGTCGGTCATAATCAGTGCAAAGCGCCGCTCGGACCCACCAAGATATTCTGCAACCACAGAGGCCACGTCATTGGCGGATTTTATGATCAGCGCCATGACCGCGTCTTTGACTTTAATCGATTGACCAGGTTTTAGGCCAAGACGCGACGCAGGTCGGTTTGCCGCTTTTCTCGAAACCGATAGCCTGGTTGAAAATTTAAGTCTCTTTTGCTCGACCGCTTCGAACAAAAGATAAAGCGTCATCAGCTTGGTAAGAGAAGCCGGGTAATTCCGCGTATTTTCGTTTACGGCGTGATGGACTTTGCCGGTTTTTGCATCGATCACGTAAGACGCATATTTGGCTTCGGCAGTGCTGACGGTAAACACGAGTGTGGCCGTAAATAGAACGGCTATGATAAATCTCATGGGGAATTTGAAAAAGAGTGGCATAAAATCCCGGTTTAATATTTTACGTACCGTTTTGGCCTTTCTTGGTGCTGGAGTGTAGGGGCCATCTATCTCGAAGTCCAATGAATTGGACAATGCTCGAAGGCCAACTATATTAACTAATGAAGAAAGTGGATTCATAAACCAAAATCAATATGTTAGATGTAAAATCAGGTGTATGTTTGTACGAAGTCGCAGTGAATAAATGATTAACGGTAAATCTATGAAAATTGGGCATAAAAAGGGTTTTAGCTTTAAATCTCGAATCGGCGTCCTGATGGCGGTAGCACTGATTGCTCTATCTGCCTGTGCCTATGAAGGTGTTGATAATCCCGTAGCGCGAAAGTTCTCGTGGTTTAGCTACATTGCAGCAGATGACATTGTGAATAATTGCCCG
Organism: uncultured Rhodospirillaceae bacterium; assembly: GCA_913054205.1. Taxonomy (GTDB): domain Bacteria; phylum Pseudomonadota; class Alphaproteobacteria; order Rhodospirillales; family UBA2165; genus TMED23. Next base: position 3,218 of record CAJXJM010000156.1, on the reverse strand, counting down.
GTCAAAAAGGGCGATCGTTATCGGTTCGTTTATAATGCGGTTTATAACGAACAGGTGCGAACATATGACATAATACCAGCCGAACCTGGGCGGTTTAGAATTTACATTAGTGTCGTCGAAGAAGCGAAAATCGATACGATTATCACCGATGCTACCTATCCTGATGTTTATCAACCTTGGCATCCCAAAAGATCTATCACAAATTTGTCAGGGTCAGACATCGAAACACTTCGCAAATCGCTGAAAGATGTCGATTTTTTTGATTCTTCGCCTCCGCGCGAAGATTTGCCGTCAATTGGCTTTTATTGGGTTGTTTCTGCCTGTGTAAAAGGAAAATTCACTCAAAATGCTTTTTTGTGGCCGCATAAAAAATTTAAAGCCGCTCAATTTGGAAAGCTGCTAAGTGCCTGGGATTTCACGGATATTCCGGTTAATCCTCCACGTGAAACGTCGCATTTAAGTGTATATGGCACAAACGATAGCGAGGAATTTATCAATGATTTTAATCTTAAGTTTGGCAGCAACGGGTTAATACGTCACACTGTATTATTCTAATGATTGATCTAATTTTGGCTAAAATCAGGAATTTTTTAACCAATTCGGGCTTTTATATAGGTGAAAAGTGCCAATATATTAAAAAGAGAGCCACAATTTTAGAAACGTTGCAGATCGTGGATTTTCTGCCAAATTAGGTAATTAGAGTATACTCAATAATATTAATATTTAAGTACGAGAATGAAACGAGACGACGACAATACTAAAAACGGTGATGGCGGAAACGATTTTGAACATGGCGTAGCCGTTAAAAGCCGTTCAAAAACGAAAAAGCCCTCGATGTATAAAGTTCTCATGCTGAATGACGATTATACACCGATGGAGTTCGTTATACATGTGCTTGAGCAGTTCTATTCAAAGAACCACGAGGACGCCACGCGCATCATGTTACATGTTCACCAAAAAGGCGTCGGAATTTGTGGCGTGTTCACATATGAAATCGCAGAAACGAAAGTAAATCAAACTATGGATTTGGCGCAACAACACCAACATCCACTACAGTGCACAATAGAAAAGGATTAGTTTGGATAAACAAACTATGCTGAAAAAATATGCTGTCTCGTAATTTAGAACAAAGTCTTCATCGTGCCCTCGCTCTCGCGACAGAACGCAATCACGAATATGCCACGTTGGAACATTTGCTGCTTGCTCTGACCGATGACCAGGATGGTATTTCCGTGCTTCGCGCTTGCGGCGTTGACGTCGAAAAATTACGGCTAGATTTAACCAGTTTTATAGACGACGATTTGGGCGACTTGGTTACGGCAAAATTAGCCGAGCCAAAGCCGACGGCAGGCTTTCAGCGAGTTGTCCAACGGGCAGCCATTCATGTGCAGTCGTCCGGCCGGGAAGAAGTAACCGGTGCCAATGTGCTGGTCGCCATATTTTCAGAACGTGAAGCGCATGCGGTTTATTTCCTTCAATTGCATGACATGACCCGACTGGATGCGGTGAATTATATTTCGCATGGTATCGCCAAAGTGCCGGGCTATTCTGATACTAAAGAAGTGCACGGCGCTGATGATGAAATGACGGAAGAAAAAGAAGTCAAAAAAGGTTCGGAAGCGCTCGATACTTATTGCGTCAATCTTAATCAGAAAGCAATTGACGGTAAAATTGATCCGCTAATCGGCCGCGAGCAGGAAATTGACCGCACCATCCAAGTGCTCTGCCGCCGTACCAAAAACAATCCACTTTATGTCGGTGATCCGGGTGTTGGAAAAACGGCAATTGCGGAAGGCTTAGCCCGCCGCATTGTTGAAGGCGATGTGCCGGAAGTGCTTCTCGATAACGTCATCTATTCGCTTGATATGGGCTCGCTTTTGGCCGGCACGCGCTACCGCGGTGATTTTGAAGAACGCATCAAAGCGGTATTGACCGAACTTGAAGAGATGCCGCATTCGATCCTGTTTATTGATGAAATCCATACCGTCATCGGTGCCGGGGCGACGAGCGGCGGCTCAATGGATGCCTCCAATCTTTTGAAACCGTCGTTGCAGAACGGCGCGCTACGCTGTGTTGGCTCGACGACCTACAAAGAATATCGTGGTCATTTTGAAAAAGATCGGGCGCTTGTCCGCCGCTTCCAGAAAATCGATGTCTATGAGCCGTCGATCGAAGATACTGTGAAGATTTTGCGCGGTCTTAAACCTTATTACGAAGAACATCACAATGTGCGCTATACCGCTGAGGCGCTCCGCCAGGCAGTGGAATTGTCCGCGCGTTATATCCATGATCGTAAATTGCCCGATAAGGCTATCGATGTCATCGATGAAGTTGGCGCATCGCGTATGCTTTTGCCGCCGAACAAACGCAAAAAAACCATTTCCGTCAGAGACGTTGAAAATGTCGTTGCTATGATGGCCCGGATTCCGCCTAAAACTGTGTCGCGGGACGACAAGAAAGTTCTGTCAAATCTTGAGCGCGATCTGAAAACCATGGTCTTTGGTCAGGATAATGCGATCGATGCCCTATCTGGTGCGATCAAGCTCGCACGCGCGGGTTTGCGCGAGCCTGAAAAGCCCATCGGCAACTATCTGTTCTCCGGGCCGACCGGCGTCGGCAAAACCGAAGTCGCCCGACAACTTGCGCGCTCCTTGGGGATCGAGCTGGTGCGCTTTGATATGTCCGAATATATGGAACGCCATACGGTCTCACGTCTGATCGGTGCGCCTCCCGGCTATGTTGGGTTTGATCAGGGCGGTTTGTTAACCGATGCGATTGATCAGCAACCCCATGCTGTCTTGTTGTTAGATGAGATCGAAAAAGCCCATCCTGATTTGTTCAACATTTTGTTGCAGATCATGGATCATGGCAAACTCACCGATAACAATGGTAAAGCCGTTGATTTCCGCAATGTAGTTTTGATCATGACGACAAATGCCGGCGCCTCGGAAATGGCAAAGTCTGCCATCGGGTTTGAGCGTGATGAGCGCACCGGCGATGATGAGGAAGCGATCGAGAAAATGTTCTCGCCGGAATTCCGCAATCGACTTGATGCGACTGTCAGTTTTGCCAATCTGTCACCGGAAGTGATGGGCAAAGTCGTCGATAAATTCGTGATGGAGTTGGAAGCTCAATTGAGCGATCGAGATGTGACCATCACCTTGACCGACGACTCGCGGGAATGGCTCGCTAAAAAAGGCTATGACAGACGCTTCGGT
>CAJXJM010000155.1 GCA_913054205.1 uncultured Rhodospirillaceae bacterium | reverse complement strand
TGTTGAAGAAGCGATTAATAATGCGCACCACGTGACCAAAGCAACCATTGCAAATAATAGAGTGAATACAAATGCGATGGAGCCACGTACTTCCATCGGGGTGTATGAGCAGGGCGAAGAGAAATACACGCTTTATTCCGGCAATCAGGGACCCAACCGAGTGCGTCAAGAGATCGCGCATGAATTACTAAAAATTTCAGAAGCTAAACTCCAGGTGATTTCTCCGGATGTTGGTGGCGGCTTTGGTATGAAAGGTGGTTTCTACGGTGAAGACGTTCTCGTTCTTTGGGCGGCCAAGGTAACGGGCAGACCGGTAAAATGGGTCGGTGATCGTCTTGAATCATTCATGAGTGATAGTCACGGTCGCGATGTCATTGCCGATTGTGAAATGGCGTTTGATGCGGATGGAAAAGTCACCGGCCTTCGAGTTAGTGCAGACTACAACGTTGGTGCCTATCTTAGTCCAAGCGCCGGCATTTCGCCGATGTTCTTTACGATATTGCTGTCAGGCGTTTATGCCATTCCGGCAATTGATGCGACCACCCGATGCCTGTTTACGAATATGGGTGCGACTGCACCCTATCGCGGCGCAGGCCGTCCAGAAGCGGCATATGTGCTGGAACGCCTGTTTGATATTGCTGCCCGTGAAATGAATAAGGATCCGATCGAACTGCGCCGCTTAAATCTAGTTAAGGCCGATCAAATGCCGTATCAAACAGCGTTGATGCCCAATTTAGATTGCGGTGATTTTGAAGCCGTCATGGATAAAGGCATTGAAATTTCCGATTGGAACGGTTTCGAAGCACGCAAAGCTGACTCAGAATCTCGCGGTAAAATTCGTGGCCGAGGTGTCGCTGTTTATATGGAATCTGCTGCACCGTTTAATGAGCGCATGGAAATCCGATTTGATCCAGGTGGAGATGTCACGGTTATTGCCGGTACCCATAACCACGGCCAGGGCCATGAGACAGTTTATTCGCAAATGGTTTCTGATTTCCTCGGCGTGCCATATGAGAACATCCATTTACTGCAGGGCGATTCAGATAAAGTTGCTATGGGACGCGGAACAGTTGGCTCTCGATCGATGACGGTTGGTGGATCTGCTTTGAGAAACGCTGCTGATATAATTATCGAAAAAGGCAAAAAGATTGCCGGTCATTTATTAGAAGCTGGCGAAGGTGATATTGAATTTGAAGATGGCGAATTTGTCGTTGCTGGTACTGATAAAAAAATCAACATCATTGAAGTTGCCAAGGCATCGTATACGCCGATGATGTGGCCGCCTCACCTTCCGATGGGGCTTGATGCCGCGGGTGAGTTCAATGGCGGAATGGGAAACTACCCGAATGGTTGCCAGATTGCTGAAGTGGAAATTGACCCGGATACTGGAAAGGTTGAACTCGCCAGCATGATTATTGTCGATGATGTTGGAACCGTTATTAATCCACTACTGTTGGAAGGCCAAATCCACGGCGGGGTTGCGCAGGGCGTGGGTCAGGCACTTCTTGAAAATATTATTTATGATGGTCAAACAGGTCAGCTGCTCACGGCTTCTTTCCTGGATTATTGCATGCCAAGAGCGGACGATTTCCCAACTTTTGAAATTGAAAACCTGGCAGTACCAACAAAAACAAATCCACTAGGTGTAAAGGGTGCTGGTGAAACCGGTACCGTAGGAGCGCCGCCAGCGGTCATTGGTGCCATTACGGATGCCTTGGGTGTCGATGATATAGCTATGCCAGCGACTCCAGAGCGGGTTTGGCGGGCTTTAAACGAAAAGGCTGCTTAATTAAAGTTCAATTTCTTTTTTGAGGCTATCGATGACCGCATTTATAGCGTTCGGCGTAGATGTCGTGCGCCGGTAAGCGACGCCTGCTGGAAAATGCCAAAGTGTTCCTTGAACATGAAGCTGGGTTAAGCCTGTTGATTTGGCAAAATCGACCATCGAAGAAGTTGCGCTGGTTAGGAAATCTCCTTCTTTGACCATCGAAAAAGCTGTTTCAAACGAATTTGTCTCCATCGCAATGCGCGGAGGACTAATACCATTGGCGGAGAAATAAGAGCCAAGTCGACTGATAGCGATATGGTCTTGAGCTAACATAATCCACTCAAATGCCATCAGATCTTTAGCTTCAATGTCCGTTGAGTTTGCGAGAGGGTGATCGCTTCTGGCGAATACCGCATGTTCGAAATCGAGGAGATGTTCTTTAACAATCTCGGGATGATCTGGAAAATCCAACGCGGAACATATTATATCGAGGTCGCCTTGAAGAAGGTCTGGTACCAGCGTGTCTAAAACACCATTAATCAAATCGATCTTGAGACCTGGATTTGTTTGTAGAATCGCAGCTGAAACTTTTGGCATATAGAGGGTCGCGAATACCGGACTGGTACCGATGCGTAAGGTACCCTTGGTGCCACCTTTCATCGCTTCAATCTCAGCCGCAGCGTATTCGAACTCTAATTCTACAAGTTTTCCGCGTCGCACCAGAATTTCTCCGTAAGACGTCGGCACGACGCCGCGAGAGTGTCGCTCAAGCAGTGTAACCCCAAGAGTTTCCTCTAATTTCTTTATATTTTTAGTTAGCGCAGGTTGGCTAATATGCAATGCATTGCTGGCGGCCGTAATGTTACCGTGCTCGACGGTAGCAAGAAATTGCCTAATAAGGCGATGATCAATCGGATGGGACAATAATCAAAAATCCTTAGATATTCCTACGGAGAATATTAATTCATATCTAATTCATTGAAAATAACCGTTTTTAGCCAATATTGTCCATACCATATAACCTCAAGTTATGGTTTTGGTGCAATCTAACATTGGACGCATTGCGCTGAATTATTCAGTATATTCGGCACCAAGTCTAAAAACCGGAGAGGAAGGCTAGAGGCAATGACACATGTAGTTGATCCACGCTCAGGATTACAATTGTATGAACTCAGCCATGTGTGGGGTCATGGCGTACCGTCGATGCCGGGAGATGATGACGTGATCATGTATAGATCCGTTAAGCATGGGCAACACGGCGTCATGACCCACCGCATCAAAATGGTGATGCATTCGGGAACGCATATGAATGCGCCGCTGCATATGATTCAAGGTGGTGCCCCGGCCTCGGAAATACCTCTCGACAGCTTATTTGGAAATGGTGTGGTTTTGTCTATCCCGAAAGAACGTTGGGAATTGGTAACCGCTGATGATTTGCAGTCTGCGTCACCAGAAATTCAAACTGGTGATTTTGTGGTGATCGTTACTGGCTGGCATCATAAATATTCTGACAGCTTGGAATATTGGGGTGACTCTCCAGGTCTTTCCAAGGAAGCAGCTGAATGGTTGGTCTCTAAAGAAGTTAAAATGGTGGCTGTCGATACGCCGCAAGTTGACCATCCAATGGCGACTTCCTTAGGGCCTCATAGAGGAGGCCCTCTCATGAACCGCGTTATTGCTAAATATGCGGATGAGACCGGGGGTGATGCAAAGGCCGACTACCCTGAATGGAACGCAGCTCATAAAGTTCTTTTGGGCGCAGGCATTCCAACCATCGAGCAAACTGGCGGTGACGTTGATGCGCTTCTGAATAAGCGCGCCACTTTGGTTGCAACGCCGTGGCGCTGGAAACACGGTGATGCCTGCCCCGTTCGGTTTGTGGCGATGACTGACCCGAGTGGAAATTGCCGCATTGATGCTGGTGGGGAGGAGTAAATATAATGGCTACTACGCTCACGAAAGATGGTGTTCAACTGTACAATCTCAGCCAGTTCTGGGGGCACCACATGCCGGAATGGCCTTCGACGCCGGGCATTAACGTCCATGTTAAGAAGTTTCATGCCAAAGATGGTATCTACAAAACCGAGTTTGAAGGCATCATGCATCGCGGCACACATATGGACGCCCCAATTCATGTTACCGAGAACACGCCTGACATTATGGGCTATGATTTGTGGCGTTTTATCGGTACTGGCGTTGCTGTGTCAATTCCTAAAGGAAAATGGGAAGTTATTACGGCTGAAGATCTCGAAAATGTGCACCCTAAAATTCAAGAGGGTGATATCGTGATGATCAACACGGGCATGCATAAAAAGATGAGCGATACGGATGAGTATTTTGCGTATTCGCCGGGTATTTATACCGAAGGTGCCCAATGGCTGGTCGATAAAAAAGTAAAATTGGTCGGATATGATGTGCAGTCTAATGATCATCCGATGGCGACAAAATTGGTTGATCATGGCCTTGGCCCGACACACCCGCATCTTATTGAAGAATACAAACAAGAATTTGGCCGCGATCCGAAGGACGATTTTCCCGATTGGGAATCAGCTCACAAGACATTGATGATTGACGGTGGCATTCCTGGCATCGAAAATGTTGGAGGTGACCTGAACGAAGTGACTGGCAAACGATGCACGTTTATGTGTTTGCCTTGGCGATGGCGAGGTGGCGATGGCTGCGGCATTCGCATTCTTGCTGCCATCGATCCAGATCAAAACTTTAGGTTTGAAACGGGTCAGTAATTAACTCAAAAATAGGGGGAATCGACATGTCTGAAAACAAAATTGGGGCCGTCACGGAACGGATGAGAAACCCCTCCAGCATGTTTGATGTTTCGGGGCAAACCGCCATCGTTACCGGAGCCTCCGGCGCATTTGGTCGCGGTATTGCCATTACGTTAGGCGCTCAAGGCGCAAATGTTCTCCTCGCTTCTGGCAATGAAGACGAGCTTAAATCGGTTGCCAAAGATGTCGAAGATGTTGGCGGCAAAGCGGCTTATGTTGTTCGTCGTCCCGACAGCCTGGAAGATGCAGAAACGATGCGAGATGCGGCGCTGGAAAACTTTGGCTCGATCAAAATGCTTGCCATTGGTTCTGGCTACAATAAGTCTGGTTTTATTCACGAACAAGAATATCAAGATTGGCAGGACGTCATGGATGCTAATGTCCGAGGCGCCTGGTTCATGGCCAAGGCGGTCGGCTCCTATTGGATTGAAAATGAGGTCAAAGGCAAAATGTTGCTGATGTCTTCGGTGCGTGGACGCCACGGTAATATATCGGGCTACACCGGCTATTGTGCATCGAAAGGGGCTACGGATGCCATGACCCGCGTGCTCGCGACAGAGTGGGCCAAATACGGCATGACAGTAAATGCGATTGCGCCAACCGTGTTTCGTTCGAACTTAACTGCATGGATGTATGGTGATGACGATCTTGGTCAGGCGACAAAGGCGCGTTCGCTTTCACGCATTCCGTTGGGCCGATTGGGCGAGGTCGATGATCTAATCGGGATGGCGCTATACCTATTGGCACCGGCTTCAGATTTTTGCACCGGCCAAGTCATGTATGTCGATGGCGGATTTACTGCGGGGTAATAATCCTTAAATATTGGGGCAATCTCCTAACGATCTTCTAAAATTTTTCCATTTCCGGCGCTCTCCAAGCAGGAAGACTAACTCTTGGCGATGATAATGGCGCTGAACATTTTCTGAAGAGCCATGGCCGAGCCTACAAAGTCTTTGAATGAGATCCAAACTTAGCGAAGAATAGTACCGCATCATTGAAATGGAGCGCGCGCATTCGACTCTATTTTTATTCTGGGGTGAGGCCAATAAGGCGCGCATTCGGTCTATTTCTGGAATTGGCCCATCGTATCGACGATGGAGAGAATTCAAACTTTCATAAGGGTGCTGTCAGACGAATGCGAACTAGTCTCTGTGTACCGTGAATACTGGGAATTTATACAGCACAAAGATGCTGCCACTCGGCAAGAGCAGCGTTACGTTGCAGGGTGCTGTCAGACAAATGCGAACTCGTCTCACTATGGCAATAATATGCCGGATTTATGCAGCACAGAGTTGCTGCCACTCCACAAGAGCAGCTTCACGTTGAACCTTAAATGTATCTCTTGAATTTAGATGTCGTTCCTTGTTGAAGTGGTTATAAACGGAAGAGTGAATTGAGACGAATTTCTGTAAACTTCGCATACGCCTAAATCTCAGCATCGCGTATTCTCGTCGTCGAAAAGGTAAATGAGAATTCTCAGCCCGGTTGTTGACCCAACGCCCCGCTTCTTGAATGCCCGTATTTCCAATCACCTTCATCGCAGCTCGATATGAGGGCAATTTGTCAGTTACGATTGATTTTGGTTTACCATGACGTTTCATAATTTTCTTGAGGAAACCCAATGCTGCATTTCGATCTCTGCGCTTAGATACAAAGGTTTCTAGAACTTCACCTTCATGATCGACGGCACGCCAGAGGTAATGAGTCTCGCCATTGATTTTCACGAAGACCTCATCAAGATGCCATTTCCAATTCGAATAATTTTGCGGGTGGCTGACTCGTTTCTTACGAATTTCTCTAGCGAAAAGTGGACCGAATCTATTCCACCAATAACGAACTGTTTCGTGACAAATATCTATGCCTCGTTCA
>CAJXJM010000154.1 GCA_913054205.1 uncultured Rhodospirillaceae bacterium | reverse complement strand
ACGCGCCCGACAAAATCACAAAACGCGCGCCGGACATTTTGGCTGCGGTTTCGAAATCCATCTGACCAAGCGCTTCGCCAAGATCGAAATGTTCTTTGGCCTCAAAACTATGCGTGATTGGCTCGCCCCAAGTTCGAAGCTCAATATTATCGTCCTCGTCCTCGCCTTCCGCCACGTCATCTGCCGGAATATTTGAGATCGTGCTCATTAATGCGTCTAACGCGTCACCGGCTTTTTTAGCTGCGTCCTCGGCTTCGGCTTGCGCGTCTTTTGAGGAGGCGACTTCTTTAATCTCGGCATCGGCATCGTCGCCTTTGGCTTTTTTCATGCCAATGATTTTGGAGAGCTCATTGCGCCGCGTTTGCAATTCCTGCGCTGTCGTCTGTGCATCGCGGCGACGCTTATCGATCTCTATTAATTGCGCTGCCATGGGCTCCAGCTTGCGTTTCGCAATCCCAGCGTCAAAAGCGTCTGCATCCTCACGAATGGCTTTAATATCAAACATTTAGATTTTCCGAGTGTTAAGTTTGTTGAGGCACTTATAAGGCGATCACGCACAATGGACAAGCCGCACAAAAACCTCCCAACCACGCCGTCATTCCGGACTTGATCCGGAATCCAGAGGGAACCACAAAGGGCACGAAGGTGGATACGCGGACTAGATCTGCGTATCCACCTTCGTGTTCTTCGTGGTTCTGTATCTTGGCGAATTAATGGGGACACGTAACAGGTAGATGTCCCCTTAATTCTCAAGCCAAGAAATTATCGATAATAGAATCGCTACGTATTAAAATCCGTCTCTTCGATGATTTCTTCTTCCTCATCGTCGTCTTCTTCGGCAGCGGCTTTTTTCTTCTCGACGGCGCGGACGGCGATGATGGAAATCTCGTAGAGAATAATGATCGGTATAGCGAGCCCGACTTGGCTGATGATATCCGGCGGCGTTAGAACGGCAGCGGCGATAAACACCATGACGAGGGCGTATTTGCGTTTTGCCGCCAAGCCGACAGAGGTTACGACACCTGCCCGTGCCAATAATGTAAGAACAATCGGCAACTGAAAGCTGAAACCAAAAGCAAAAATAAGCCGCATCACCAAAGACAGGTACTCGTTCACTTTGGCTTCCAATTGAATAGGCAGTCCTCCGGCGAGGCCAGCTGATTCAAAACTCAGGAAAAATTTCCAGGCCAATGGAAAAATGAAGTAGTAGACCAAGGCGCCGCCGGCAAAAAACAGGATCGGTGACAACACGAGATAGGGTGCCAAAGCCATTTTCTCGTTTTTGTACAAACCCGGCGCGACAAACTTCCAAAACTGCATCGCCACAAATGGAAAGGTGACAAATAATGCCGCCCATATAGATACTTTTATATAGGTGAAAAAGGCTTCATGAAGCGCGGTGTAAATCAGCCGGCGATTTTGTCCGGTTTCCTCCATAACGTCGGCTAGCGGCTGCACCAAAAAGGCGTAGATATGTTCAGAAATCGAAAAAGCGCCAACAAACACGACAAAGATCGCAATCACCGAGTACATCAGCCGATTGCGAAGCTCAATGATGTGTTCCATCAGCGGCGACTTATTGTCTTCAACAGCGTCGTTCACGCCGTATCTTCCTTTTTATTTTTGTCGAGTTCCTCAAACTTTTCCGGCGCTACTGGAGGTGCCTCAACGACCACAGGCTCTTCGTCATCATCGGGGCTGTCGTCATAAACAGCCGTACCGTCGGGGTCTTTCGGATCATCTTCATCATCATAGGAAGGATCATCTAAATCGGTTGGATTGCCTTTATCTTCACTGAAATCAAAAGCGTTTTTAATTTCGCCGTCAGGATCGATGGTATTTTCAATCGCTGAATTTGCATCAAATGATCCGGCCGACTCGATTTGCTTTTTAACTTCATCAAGTTCGGTATCCCGAATCATGTCATCGATATGCCCCCGAAACTCGCGGGTCATGCCTTTGGCTTTGCCAACCCATTGCCCAACCGTGCGCAAGACCCGAGGAAGGTCCTTGGGTCCAATGACGATGAGCGCCACGATTAAAATGATGGTGATTTCGGTCCAACCGATATCAAACATTTAAGCTGCCATACCAGAGTTGCCTGAGTAATTGCTGGGCCGAAAATTCGGTCATGCAAAAATTAGATCAGCTTTTAACTGAATCTTCTTTATTCTCAGCAGATTCCGAAACCTGAGCGGAAGTATTTTCCACAGGCTTTGAATCGCTCGAAGAATCGGTCACTTCCTCCGCCATTCCAGATTTGAAATTCTTAACACCCTTGGCAACGTCTCCCATAACTTTGGGCAGTTTACCGGCACCAAAAATAATCAAGACAATCACAAGGACGAGGACAACCTGCCACACTCCAATCCCCATTTTAATATACTCCTACTAATCATAAATTTTATGGTGCGGATAATGGCAGAATCCGGGACATAGAGCAATCTCTACGCTATCTAAATTATAGAAACATGATATATTTCCTGAATTAGACCTATTTTCAGAATGAAAATGGACGGACCTATGAACATCGGGAACTCTGGAATATCCGCAATCTTGGCTATCTCTGCCGCACTCGCGCTGACCTCATGTTCTGATCCGGATTTTGTCGACTTGAGCACAGAATCTTTGACCAAAAAAATTCCCAAAGGCGCGGAAATCTCCATCACCAAGAAAAATGTCGCAAAGCAGGGTTTAAGTGCCACTGTTACGTTAGAGTTAACCGCTGTGATCAAAAAGAAAGAGGGTGATGATAAGCTGACCTATTACAAAGGCAGCTGCATCGTGAAAGGCGATCGAGTTTCGCGAGCCTTTCTGCGTCCCGCCAATACTTGACGCTAACCTTTTCCACCACCAAGACATAAAGGTGACGGCATGGTCTCGCCGCCTTTGGCTTTCCACTCATCGGGGGTTAAGGTCTGCAATGCAAGGGCATGCACCGAGCCGGCCAGCTCGTCGGCCAACACTTTATTGATACGCTGATGGCGCTGGATGAGCCGAACATCTTTAAATTCATCAGATATAATGACGACTTTAAAATGAGACTCGGAGCCCGGCGGCACGTTGTGCATATGGCTCTCATTGATGACTTCCAATCCCACTAAAGGAACTGCATCCACCAATTTTTGTTCGATTGTTTCTTGTACGGTCATCGTCTTATTTTCCAAAATTTACCTGATGGTATTCTAATCGCTCAGCATCAATTGGTAAATATCTTCATTTCGGCAACCAACCTTGCATGCGCGACTGCAATTGCGGCGACATAAAATCTTCAATTGGCCCTAAAAAGGATTTGAGATGAACCAATGTCAGTGGATCTTTGGTGGACAGCTGATTGACCGCCAACTCAACCGCTTTGTAAGACGCTTCAATAAATCGACCCGCATCATTCGTCACAATTTCCCAATCGCCTGCCTCCTCAGCAACAAACTGAACAGACTGATCTAGGAAAATGCGATGGCGGATATTTGTATTGTTTAAAATAAAATGCGCCATGCGGTCGATGGTGAGAGCGCTTCCCTGATCCTTTTCGGTGAGATAGGTATCCGGTGTCATTTTACAGATCAGAATCTCATCTGAGCTTGGCGACAGGTGAATGGCAGAATCATCTGAAACCGCGCGCAAAGCATAATCATAATCCATGGTCGAGAAATATTTGTTTCCGCCTTCGCCTGAGGCGTGATCAGGAATCACCATCAAGGGATGCGGGAACAATCCATGCGCAATCACTCCAGAACTGCCGACACGCCAATTTAGTTGCGAGGGGTAGGAGGTTGATTGCTTTGCATCGGCAAAATAGCCGGCAAAAATCGGATGCATGTGTTCAAGACAGAGGCCAACCAGCGCCCGAGGTGACAGATGCTCTGCTATATGCCCCCGCAAAACCGGAACAGCGGTATTTTCATTGAGCCGCATTAAGGATGTCGCAATAGCCCGCTTTCCCTGCACTCTTAAATCATGCATACGCGCAAACGATCCGTCAGCGATGATAAAATCAGAATCCAGCAGAACCGCCGCAGATTCAGAAAGGTCTGATAACATGTGCTGGGCGGTTAAGCGTTGAACGTTATGTTTTACCGTTGTTGGATCGGAATTAGCGATGGCCTGATCGAGGGTATCGCCGCCATAAGCTATCTCATCGTAAAAATGAAAATGTGGTTCCGCAATTTTGGCAAGTTCGGCGAGGCTTGGTTCAAAAAGCGCCTGCGATTCTCGATCGGTATAAATATGATAGTGAACGTCAGCCTGTTCGGCCAAGGCCGGAAGATTGCCGTGTGCCAGTTGCGATGCTAGCGAAAACTCAGTAAACTTATTGACAAAGTCGTGTCCCCACACCGTGACAAAGACATCGTAGCGCATAGGCCCGCCCTACTCGGCTTCGAGTGATGCGAGGTCTTCGCCGTCATCAGGATCGAGAGGATCTTCATTCATAACCTCTACCTCCGGCACCTCTTCAAGCTCGTCCGGATCAATTGCAGGTGCCATATTCGCCCGCGTTCCCAATGTCTGAATGGCGGGGCGTTTATCAATCAAGCCAGCGGCTTTAAGATCTTCCATACCCGGCAAATCTTCCAGACTTTCCATGCCAAACTGATCGAGGAAGCCTTCCGTCGTTCCCCAGGTGACTGGCTTGCCCGGCGTGCGGCGGCGACCGCGCGGCCTAATCCAGCCGGCTTCAAACAATACATCCATTGTGCCTTTGCTCAGGCCAACACCCCGAATTTCCTCGATCTCGGCGCGCGTAACGGGCTGGTGATACGCACAAATGGCCAAGGTCTCGACGGCAGCGCGCGATAGCTTACGGGTTATAGTACGATCCACCATCAAAGCTTGAGCGAGGTCCGGATCGGTTCTAAATGCCCAGCCTTTGCCAACATGAACTAGATTGACGCCGCGGCCTTCGTAGTGGCTTTTGAGCTCTTCCAGCAAGGCTTCCAAATCTGCACCATCCGGCAAACGTTCCTCAAGCGCGCTCACCGGCACAGGTTGCGCCGACGCAAATAATAGCGCTTCCAATAATTTCAAATGTTGTTGGTCTATGGTGCTCATGTTTATTTAATCTCTATTGTCGTTCGAACTTGGTGAGACATCTTTGATGAAAATGGGCTCGAAGGCGCCGCCCTGTCTGATTTGCATTTTGCCTTCATTGGTTATTTGCAGGCCAGCCACAAAAGTCGACGCAATGGCCGATCGACTAATGATATCGCCACGCAGCTCCATCGGAAGAAACTGGTCGAGCTGAGCCCAATCCGGTATTTTTCCGATAATACCCATCAAACGCTTAACCGCCTCATCAGGCGAAAACAGATCCGAGCCTTGGATGTGAAGCGTCTTTACGTTGGAGCGATGGGTATGCTCGCCATACGCACTTAGCAATTCGTACATCGACACCTCGTAGATCGAGGTCGAGTTATAACCAAAGCGCTCAGGATCGCCGCGTTTAAAAAAATCTTTCCCCAGTTGCTGGCGTGCCATCATGCGCGCGCCTGCGTCCTGCATTCCTTCGAGACGGCGAAGTTGAAATTGAAGGGCGGCAGCCATCTCCTCGCCGGTCGGCTCCTCCTCGTTCGACATATCCGGGATCAGCAATCTCGATTTTAAATAAGCGAGCCAGGCTGCCATGACCAGATAGTCTGCTGCCAATTCAAGATTGGTGCGGCAAATTTCTGTGACCCAAATAAGATATTGATCGGCCAGTTCGAGAATCGAAATTTGCGTCAGATCAACCTTTTTATCGCGGGCAAGTGATAGCAGAACATCTATCGGTCCTTCGAAGCCGCCAACATCGAGCAAAAGCTCGGTACCTGGCGCAGCAATGGCCCGTTCATCGTCTTCAAAATCATCGACTTCGTCGTTCATACTAATCTAAAGGCCTACCAAATTAAGTAAAAATCCTGCGGTTTCAAAAGCCGGTATCCCAACAATCCACATGAATATGTTGAGATCGAGACCGACAAAATTACCGAGCCACGGCAGTATAAATAATGCGCCTAGAATAATAGCAAAGCCCGCCCGTTCCAACCGCTGCAATTGTTGGCCCAAATACGGCGGCAAAAGACCCACCGCTACACGACCACCATCAAGCGGTGGAATCGGAATCATGTTGAAAATACAAAGGATTAGATTGAAAAGGATCGACATTGTCAGATTTGCAGCCAGCCATGGCTGCACGTCTCTCGGCACCCACTCGATGGTGTGAAAAAGGACGGCCGAGATAAATGCGAGAATCAAGTTCGATCCAGGTCCGGCGAGGGCAACCAATACCATGTCTCGGCGAGGTTTATTAAGCGCCCAAAAGTTTACCGGCACCGGCTTGGCATAGCCAAATGACATTTTCCCACCGGTCGCGAACAATAAAAGCGCAGGCAAAATAATAGTGCCAAAAGGATCAATATGTTTGAGCGGATTAAAGGTCACTCGGCCACGCAAAAAGGCAGTGTCATCGCCAAGCTTCCAGGCTACCCAGCCATGAGATGCCTCGTGCAAAGTCACAGCGAGGAC
>CAJXJM010000153.1 GCA_913054205.1 uncultured Rhodospirillaceae bacterium | reverse complement strand
CTATTGATATCTATCACGATCAGGAAAAGCTCGAAAATATGATAAGGGCAGGGATGCGGGATGATTATTCCTGGCACAAATCAGCTCAAATATATGGGGAAATAGCAGCAAATGTTCAAAGTCGCCAACGTATCTGAATTGCATATAACATATATTGTGCGAATAGCATAACGCTGGGAATTATAGTTTTTTGAGGTTATTTTTTAGCGATGACTCCAACCGAATCGTGGAGATAGTGGTGGCCAATATACAAATGATGAATGACCAATAACATTTTTCTTTGGCAATGCGCCCCAGGAACGTGAGTCCATGCTGTTTGCCGTGTTATCACCAAAAAATATCAAATGGTTCTTTGGAACTTTGTATGGAGATTTTGAATTTGAAAGATCGGGGCCGCGATAATGAAAATCATTTACTAATTCGTGACCAGAATACACCGACTTTATTGCGGGATTAAGAGGCATTCGATTTGAGTCCTTGGGGTGGCTGTAGACAAATTCAAAACCTCTGTCGATGCTGCTTAGGCGCCGATCGTTTATCCTCAAATGACGATCCGGACCGATGGTGACGTTTTCGCCGCCTAAACCAACCAGTCGTTTAATGTAAAATGTGTCATTGTTCGGCAGGCCTGAGTGCCCGTGGGTGGCATCGGCACTTTTAATTGTGAAGACTGAAATATCTCCACGTCTCGGGTGCCTGAAGTTGTATGTTACTCGATTCACGAATAAATGATCACCTGTCTTTACGCGCAACTTAAAGATGAATTCATTGCGAGCAAATTGGCTGTGTATAAACGGCTGTTCATGATCATCTTTATATCCCATCGCTAAAATTGGTTTTTGGTATGAATTCAGCGGAGGATCCCAAACGGTCCGGCGTATAATTTCATTGGAATCGATGTCCCTGAACACGAGAATTTGTTTGCTGATAAATGGGATAATTTTCCGTAGTTCTTCAATGTTTTCCAATTTCCAGTTTCCTTCTGCCTGCATTGAGTGATACGAATAGCCTCTCAGTTTTTCAACGGCATATCTTTTTTTATTGGGTAATTCAAATGTCACGGTGAATTGCTGTTGTTCGATGTTTGTTTTGAGATCTACCTCGACCCTGTCACCACTTAAGAAGCGTGTTATTGTTGCTGATGATTCGTCGTCAAAAAGAATGGTTCGACCTACGTCGGTCGAGTGGAAAAAAGCATCAGTTGCAGTTAGGATTCCCTCGTCCACCCTCCCTTTAATATTTCCACTGACCCGATCCATCAGGTTTTCTATGGTTATTCCGTAGAGCGTAGGCTGCATAGATCCAGTGGGTATCTTAAAGGGCTGAAAAAAGAAGGTGCGAAATGCCAACACCAACGCGGCCACTACCAGAAACATCTCAACCCAATCGCGCCACCCTGCGTCCCGATACGGAATCAGAACTCTATCCGCGGAGTCCAGAGCGTTCTTACGTGCATCTAGCAGCGCCTCCTTGTCAATTGGGCCCCGGCATTGCTCGTCAAGTTCTGAAAGTGCCTGCTCAAGCTCATCTATTTTAGCAGGTTTGATGAGGTCGCGCTGAGCGGCTAGCAATTTGATGATTTGCTTGCGATCCTCGACTGCTTCACGAAGCCTCTTGGAGATAAACCAGCGCCAGTTTTTTATCATGCTTTGAGTACCTTGATAAAGGCGTCCTGCGGAATGTTGACCGAGCCGATTGCTTTCATTCGTTTTTTGCCTTTTTTCTGTTTATCAAGCAGTTTGCGCTTGCGGGTAATATCGCCGCCATAGCACTTGGCGGTCACGTCTTTTCGCATTGCACTGACAGTTTTCCGGGCAATCACTTTGCCCCCAATGGCGGCCTGAATTGCTACCTTAAACTGTTGTCGCGGAATGACTTCTTTCAGTTTTTCAGCCAGAGCTTTTCCTCGTTGTTCGGCTTTGTCGCGGTGAACAATGCAGGAAAATGCATCGACAATTTCCTCGTTCACCAGCATGTCTAGTTTCACCATTTTCGCCTCCTGATAGCCGGCCCTCTCGTAATCCATGCTGCCATAGCCACGGGTGATGCTCTTGATGCGGTCGTGAAAGTCGATGAGGATTTCGTTTAATGGCACCGTGCCCTTAAGCATTACGCGACTGCCATCGATCGTTTCCGTGTCCTCCATGACTCCGCGCTTTTCAGACATGAGGTTCATGATATCCCCGATATTTTCATTTGGGCAGATGATATACGTGTGTACTACGGGTTCTTCAATCAATGCGATCATTGAAGGATCGGGCATATGTGCGGGGTTATCGATGATCTGCTCGGTTTGATCCGTCAGCGTGATGCGATAAATGACGTTGGGATAAGTGGAGATGATATCCATATCATATTCGCGCCGCAGACGTTCCTGGACGATTTCCAAATGCAGCAATCCAAGAAAACCACAGCGGAAGCCAAAGCCAAGTGCGGTTGAGCTTTCCTGTTGGTAGACAAATGCCGGATCGTTGAGTTGCAGCTTGGCAAGGTTGTTTTTAAGGTGCTCGTGGTCGACGGAATCGATGGGATAAATACCGCTGTACACCATCGGACGCACTTCCTTGAACCCATCCAGAGTCGGCGCTGGATTGTGCGTGTCGGTGATTGTGTCGCCCATTTTCACATCGCGCGGACTGCGGATGTTGGCGGTGATGTATCCTGTTTCGCCGGGCCCGAGTTTGTCGCGAACGTAGGGCTTTGGATTGAAGCTGCCCACTTCTTTGATCTCAATTGTTTTTTGAGAATGATGCATCCGAACCGATTTGCCGACCATCAATTCCCCGTCGAAAACTCGTACATGTATGATCACACCCTTGTATGGATCGTAAACAGAGTCGTAACCGAGCGCCTGCAACTTGCCCTCAGCAGTTGGCTCTGGCGGAGGGATTCGTTCGACGATGGCCTCCAGAATATCCTCAATACCAATGTTTTCCTTGGCGCTACAAGGCACAGCATTTTCACCCGGGATCGCCAAGACATCCTCGATCTGCGTGATGGTCCGGTTGACATCCGCGTGGGGCAAATCAATTTTATTGATCACCGGAATAATCTCGAGATTCTGTTTCATCGCGAGATGGACATTGGCGACGGTTTGTGCCTCCACACCCTGTGCGGCATCGACAATCAGCAAGGCGCCTTCACAGGCGCTGAGACTGCGGGAAACCTCGTAGGAGAAATCCACATGCCCGGGAGTGTCGATAAGATTCAGTTCATATGTTTCACCATTCTTCGCTGTGTAGGCCATGGTCACCGGATGGGACTTGATGGTAATGCCCCGCTCGCGCTCCAAGTCCATCGAGTCCAGCAGTTGATCCTCCATCTCACGCTCGCTAACCGTATTGGTTTTTTGCAATAAGCGATCACTCAGCGTGGTTTTCCCGTGGTCAATATGGGCGATGATGCTAAAATTTCTGATGTGAGCGGGATCCATTGGCGTGCTAAAACGACGGGCGAGAAGATACCTGCATTGGCTGTGGAGAAAAGAAAATTGCTACTTCTTTATCCGGTTTGCGATTGATTGACCTTGCCGAAGGAGTTTGTCCACGCCAATCCGAGTAGGGGCTTCCGCGTATATTCGCAGAACTGGTTCCGTGCCAGACCCCCGCAGCATAAGCCAGCAACCGTTGCGTGCGGTGTATTTGACGCCGTCAAATGTCTGGATTTTATCCAGTGGTGATCCAAGGAGATTGGCTGGAGGGTGTTTTGCTGCTTGGTTCATTAACAATGAGCTCCGATCCAAAGGGAAATCTGTGTCAATGCGCCCATATTCATGTGGGCCATAATTCGCGGTCAACCTCTTCAGCAATTTGGTCAACGGTTTGCCTTCACATGCGAGCATTTCTAGGATCATCAGGCCCGCAAGAATGCCGTCGCGTTCCGGCACATGCTTGGGAAACCCCACTCCCCCACTTTCCTCAAAGCCAAGCAAGACATCGCCCCTGAGCATTTCCTTGCAAATATATTTAAAGCCCACGCCGGTAACCGTGAGAGGCAACTGATGGCGCGCGCACATCACATCAACCATTGAAGTGGTGGTTAGCGCCTTCACCACCCTGCCCGATCCCTGACGGTTTTTTAGGAAATGCTCCAGCAGAAGACAAATAATTTGATGAGTGGTGAGCGCATTTCCACGGCCATCCATTCCGCCTATCCGATCGGCATCGCCGTCTGTGACCAGACAAAAGTCGGCTGGTTCCTTTTGTAATGCGGCGCGACTCTTGAGGTAGTTGCGCTCGATTGGCTCCGGGCAAATTCCCCCAAAATTTGGATCATGCTCTGCATTAAATGTACGTACTTCGCAGTTGGTTTCTTCAAGTAATTCCTCAAAGCACCCTGCCCCAACGCCATAAAGTGCGTCGTGGGCAAATCGCAGTCCAGAAGTAGCGATAAGCTTAAAATCAACCATTCGACGAAGGGCGTTGAAATAGCGGGTTTTAAAATTCTGCACCTTTAGCAATTTTCCGGCGTGCGCTTTTTCGAGCGACACTGATTTTACCGGGCGCTGTCCGATCAATGTCTCAACGCTCCGACATGTATCAGAATCAGCCGGGCCACCGTGATGCAGCTTGAGTTTGATTCCGTTGAAGCGTGCCGGGTTGTGGCTTGCAGTAACCATTACCCCCGCCCTTCCCTTTAGTTTGGCGACCAGCCACGAAACGGCGGGAGTTGGGACAGGTGAATCGGATAAAACTACTTTGTATCCGTTGCCTACCAGCACCTCAGCCACTGTTTCTGCAAATTCATTGGACAAGAACCGTCGATCAAAACCAATGACGATCAATTTTGTGGTGGTGCGGGTTTGCCGGTGTAGGAAATAATCGGCCATGGCCTGTGCCACTAGCTGGACATTCTTAAAAGTGAAATCTTCGCCTATGACGGCGCGCCAGCCATCCGTGCCGAAGCGGACTGAAGAAACAGGAGGCATCAATTTCGCCGGCGATTTTTCTCAACTCCGTCGCGCATCCTTGAGATTGCCTTTTTCATGTCGCGTTTTTTGAATAGGCCAGTCCCGCTCACAAAGGTATCGGCGCCCATTCGTGAGCATTCGATCGCGGTCTTTGTGTCGATTCCGCCATCCACTTCAATCCGATAACCAAGTCCGCGGCTTTGACGCCATTCCCATACTTGTTGAATTTTTGGAAGGCATTCTTCCATGAAAGACTGGCCGCCAAAACCTGGGTTGACGGTCATCACCAATAAAAGATCAATCTTGTTAAGGTACGTTTCAGCGGCAGTCGGTGCGGTGGGCGGGTTCACAGCCAAGCCAACCTTGAGGTTGAGCTCTCGAATTTTCCAAATCAAGTCGGGCACTTTTTCATTTAACTCCGCGTGAATAATGATTTGATCCGCGCCCGCCTGGGCAAAGGGTTCCAGTAATATTTCCGGGCGCGAACACATGAGGTGAACATCAAAAAACATCTTACTTTCTGGTCGAAGTGTTTTCACAACATCCGGCCCGAATGATATATTTGGGACGAAATGTCCGTCCATGATGTCCAGGTGCAGCCAATCACCACCGGCTTTCTCTGCGCGTTTGGTTTCAGATTTCAGCTTGCTGAAATCTGCAGCCAGCAGCGAAGGCGCAATTTTCATGTGGGAAATTTACGCAGGCGCAGGCGCCGGCGAACCTGTACCCAATCCCTTGTCGGACTCCGGTGGTTCTTTCTTGGAAACGTCACTCGTGGATGTCGCTGCCTTCGCTCCGGTTGGGCCGCCTGATTTCTTGCCCTTACCGGGTTTATTGAATTTGCCTGTTTTTACAATCTCTTCAACTTGTGTCCCGCTAAGCGTTTCATATTCAAGCAGGGCCTCGGCGATAATCTTTAGCTTGTCACGATTCTTTTTAATTAGGGACTCAGCGCACTCGTAGCACTCGCTGATAATACGCTTCACCTCGTCGTCGATTTGTTGAGCGGTGTCCTCGCTATATTCTTTGGCCTGCGCCATGTCGCGGCCCAGGAAAACATATTCGTTGTTGCCCCCATACTGCACCATGCCAAGTTTCTCGCTCATGCCAAACTGCGTGACCATCGACTTGGCCATTTTTGTGGCTTGCTGGATGTCCCCGGCAGCCCCTGATGAAATGTCGCCCGAGTAAAGTTGCTCGGCAATCCGGCCGCCCATCATCATGGTGATCGAGTCCAGCAAGCTAAGTTTGTGGTGATTGAGCACATCATCCTTGGGCAGGCTCATTGTGGAACCAAGCGATTGGCCGCGGGGAATAATGGTGACCTTGTGCAACGGATGGCAGTGTTTGAGGAGGACATTAATTATTGCGTGGCCAGCTTCGTGCCAAGCCGTCCGTGTCTTATCCTCCTCGCTCATGGCCAAGCTGCGTCGCTCTCGGCCCCAGCGTACTTTGTCGCGGGCATCTTCCAATTCCACCATGCCGATGCGCTTCTTGTTCTTGCGAACGGCTAACAAGGCGGATTCGTTGAGAAGATTTGCGAGTTCCGCGCCGGAATAACCTGGTGTGCCACGCGCGATGATTGAGAGATCCACCGCCTTTGCGAGTTTCACTTTTT
>CAJXJM010000152.1 GCA_913054205.1 uncultured Rhodospirillaceae bacterium | reverse complement strand
CATCCGGCAATGACTGTTCATCTTCGTCTTTGGCTTCGTCTTCGGCTTCGGCTTCGGCTTCGGCTTCGTCTTCGGCTTCGGCTTCGGCTTCGTCGTCATCATCTGGCTCATAATCATCTGTTTCGTCACTCGCGCCGTCATCTTGCGACATCAGAAGATCATCCCACTCCACGCCGGCGACGGTCATTTTGGCGTTAATGTCACGCGCAGCAGCAAGAACCTCAGCATCTTCTTCGCTTTTAAGCTTTTCCAGCAAAACAATAAAATCGTCTCTCTCTAATTCCGTTCTCATTTCATTTCTCCCACTTGGTTTCCAACTCGGATTTTAAAGTCCAAGTGCTTTCTTTTGTTCATCTTTATAACCTATAACGACGTCGTTCCCGACTTCAAATACCGGTCGTTTTATAAGGGCAGGATGTTCCAGCATCAAGGCCGTTGCTTTGGCTTGATCAACGCCCGTTTTGTCAGCATCGTTGAGCCCCCGCCAAGTCGTGCCGCGCGTGTTGAGCAAAGTCTCCCAACCAACAGCCAAAACCCAGTTTTTCAGCGATTCTGCCTGTAAACCGTCTTTGCGGAAATCAGCAAATTGATGATCGATATTTGCCGCCGCCAACTCCTTCACAGCCTTTCGGCAGGTGTCACAATTCTTAAGTCCATAAACTTTTATCATGGCGCTAAAGGAACATGAGACATCCTTTAAAACAAGTTCAAAAAAGCCCCAATTGATCACCGTTTGCCAATGGCGGTTCGAATTGGCTGCAATCGAGATCAAGAACCCGCCTTGGGATACCAAGTTTCTTTTGAGCGACATGAAACCGCTGGCGTATAATTTCGGCGTAGGCTCCTTCTCCGGTGAACCTTTTACCAAATTCGGAACTATTGAGGTCACCAGAGCGACATTGCCGGATAAGGCTGAGAACATGATTGGCACGATCCGGATAATGGACGTGGAGCCAATCTTCAAACATCTCTTTCAGCTCATACGGCAAGCGCAATAATAGATACCCGGCTTGAACCGCCCCCGCTTCACCGCACGCCTCCAATATTTTTTCAAGCTCGGGATCGTTGAGTCCGGGAATCATCGGCGAGGCCAAAACACCCGTCGGCACACCGGCGTCATTCAAGGCTTTCAAGGTTTTAAGGCGGCGCTCGGGCGTGGCTGCACGGGGTTCCATCTTACGGGCTAAGTCTCGATCCAATGTCGTCACCGAAATCATAATATGAACGAGGTTGCGCTTAGACATTGAACTGAGAATATCAAGATCGCGCAAAATGCCGGCAGATTTTGTGATGATCGAAACTGGATGGTTAAACGCATCCAATACTTCCAAGATCGAGCGCGTGATTTTTAGCTCGCGCTCGGCAGGCTGATAACAATCTGTATTCACGCCGAGGGCCATCGGCGCGCATTTGTATTTGGGCTTTCGAAGTTCTTTTTCGAGCAAAGTCGCCGCGTGCTCTTTAAAAAAGATACGGGTTTCAAAATCGAGCCCCGGCGACAAACCTAGAAAAGAATGTGACGGCCTGGCAAAACAATAGACGCAGCCATGTTCACAGCCACGATACGGATTGATCGACCGATCAAACGGAATATCGGGGGACTGATTGCGGGAAATGACGCTCCTCGCTGCATCGGGCCGTATTTTGGTTTGGAGCTTTTGCGCCAGATAACTTTCATCATCGTCATCTGGAACCCACCAGCCATCATCAATGGCAATACGCTCGGATAGATCGAAGCGGCCCATTGGGTTGCCTATCGCTCCCCGGCCTTTTCGGGCTCGATCTGGAATTGCGTCCATCAATAGCTCGTTATTTTATAGAACATAACAAGAACATACATGTTTCTTATCGTAATTGCAATGGCCCGGGAACCCATAGCCACGTATAGTTTGACCATGCTGAGTATCATTATTCCGACCTTACAGGCTGAAAACACTTTAGATGCGACGTTAACTGCGCTGGAAGCATCTGAGATGGGCGCTCAGATGATCATTAGTGATGGCGGTTCAACCGATGCTACGTGCGAAATTGCTGGGAATTTTGGGGCCGAGATCGTTGATGCGCCGCGCGGTAGAGGTTCCCAATTGGCGGCAGGTGCTAAAGCCGCGACGCAGCCTTGGCTGCTATTCCTTCACGCAGATACTAAGCTCGGTAAAGCATGGCAAATTGAGGTTCAGAATTTTATAAAAGCGGAAAGCGAGCCTCACTGCGCCGCGGTTTTAAAATTTGCGCTGGATGATCCGAGCCCCGCGGCTCGCCGCCTCGAAAAAATTGTCGCTTGGCGGTGCCGTTGGTTTGGCTTGCCTTACGGCGATCAAGGCCTGCTGATCTCCCGCGAACATTACGATGAAATTGGTGGCTATGCAGGGCTCCTGCTTTTTGAAGATGTCGACATCATCCGCCGCATTGGGCGTCGCCACATTAGATATCTCGACACGCCGGCGACAACGTCGGCCGATCGTTATAAAAAAAGCGGATATGTCCTGAGACCCATCCGAAACGCCACTTGCCTGTCACTATATTTTGCCGGACTACCACCAAAATTGATCGGACGGCTCTATCAATGAGTTTGACCAATCACCTGGTTATCTTCGCCAAAGCGCCAAGGCTCGGCACGGTGAAAAGTCGCCTCGCCGCCGATCTCGGAGATGTTGAGGCGCTTCGCATCTACAGGCAATTGGCCGCGCAAACCATGCGTCCATTATCTCGAGATCCGCGTTGGCAAACCACCTTAGCACTAACGCCAGACCGACACGCGTTATCAGGATTTCGCTGGTCCAGTCCGAAACTTGGGCGTTTGGCTCAGGGCGGCGGCGACCTTGGCGCGAGATTGGGCCGCATCTACCGTGATCTTAGTGCAGGCCCGGTGGTTTTTATCGGCACAGATCTGCCAGACATCAATACCGAAAAAGTTGCCAGAGCCTTTAAAGCGCTCGGACACCACGACGCAGTGATCGGTCCTGCCAATGATGGCGGCTACTGGCTGATTGGATTTAGGCGTCGCCCCAAGATCGCAACAGCGTTCGATAATATTCGCTGGTCGAGCGAACACACAATGGCGGACACCATCCGAAACATCAAAAGTGAGATCCAGCACCCACAAATAAAAATGCTTGAGCAATTGGATGATATCGACGACATCGAAAGCTATCGAAAATGGCAAAGTCGGTAATGTGACTCTACATTCTTAAAAGCCGCTTTGCATTGCCATGAAGGATTTTATCTTTGTCTTCCTGGCTAAGCTCAATCCGTTCCATCCATTCGACACCGGGAGCGTTTTGCACAAACGGCCAATCAATAGAAAATATAACGCGGTCCACCCCCATCTCCTCAATGCAACACCGCATCGCCGGATCAGAGAAATTACCGCTCGTCGTGATATAAAAATGCTCGCAAAACAAATCCCGAAACGATGTCATATTTTGACGAGAGCGCTTCAACCCGGCATCAATCCGCCAAAGAGAAAATGGCAGTGATTCGCCGAGATGGCCTAAAATTATCTTAAGACCCGGGTGTTTCTCAAACACGCCGCTCAGCACCATGCGTATGCCGTGGGTCGCGGTTTCCACGGTAAACCCCCAGGCGTTCGACGCGAGTGTCGGATAGTCATCCAAATAATCCGCATAATACGCCTGGATAACCGACTCCATCGGTATCGACGGATGAATGTAGATCGGCACATCCAATGCCTCTGCCCGCTCATAAATCGGCCAGAATTTTTTATCATCCAGGAATACACCATTCGATGGCCCATGGATCATCGCGCCTTTAAAGCCAAGTTTATCGACCGTGCGCTCCAATTCATCCGCTGATGCTTTTGGATCATCGGTTGGTAAGACTGCAAAACCGGCAAATCGGTCCGGCTTGGCTTGGACGGTTTCATACAATCGATCATTGGCTTCGATGGAAAGCGGCACAGCAATGTCGGCTGGAATGCGTTGAGTCGCGGGCGCTCCGTGCGAAAGCACCTGAATATCAATGCCCGCCTCATCCATATCGTTGAGACGACCTTCAGCCAAATCTAGGAGGCGCTCAACGATGGCCGGCGCGCGGCTATCATCTCGGCCCTGGAATGCTGAGACACTTCCGGATCCAGATAATGTTCTTCTATTGCAATGATTTGCGAACCTGTTTTCGACGCCATAATATCCCCCCCTATTTTAATTTATTATGCAAAGAGCTTATCAGGAAGATTTTTGACTGTCAGCGCTTTATCGGCGGTGCGAGGCTGATGTCTTTGATCCAGTATTTGCGAGAGAGGGTTCTAACGTCGCCGGGTATGACGTCAGTCAGCATAATCGCATCTCCAACATCCCCTCGGAAGACACCAATTTTTTGATAAATTTCCATGTGAAAGGCTTCGGCCGGAAACTTCGCGCGAATAAGAATACTCACTTTTTCAGCACCGCTATCTATTGCCGCTTGAAGGTCTTCGCTTATTCGAGATGGTCCGCTAATCAAACCATAGGTATTAAAAATTAAGACAATTGCGATAACTACCCCGATGAAGCGCAGATCTCGCCGATGATACCATTTTCGGCGTCTAAATTTTCCATTCGAAACAATACCCGTTTCGTATTCATTGCGGGAAGCGGCACTATCTTTGGAAATATTATTTAATACATCTGACATTTTAATTTGGTTTCCAGACTAAGCCCCAACGCTGAATTGTCCATTTCTCAAGTGGTACCAAAAAATATTTGTCAGTCGACATAAATATAAGGGAAATAATAATAACACCGAGGAACACTTCTTCAATTTTGAACTCTTGGGCGGAAGTAAAAATCATAAAGCCGAGACCACTATCACCGCCGATCATTTCAGCAGCGATCAAAGCGCGCCAACCAAAGCCCATACTCATCCGCATTCCTGAGATTATGCTCGGCATAGCGCCCGGCAAATAAACATGCCAAATTACGTCCCAGCGACTACCGCCCATGGTCAGAACACTTTGCTCATAAACCCTTGCCACACCGCGAACGCCCATCATAGAGTTGAAAAACATCAACCAGAAAATAGTGTTGAGCATAATAAACAAGGTCGTAACCCAACCGACACCGAACCAAACAATAGCCAGGGGAATCCAGGCAATACCAGAAATTGAATTGGCAAAAATACCGACAGGTTCGAGAAATTTTGATGCAATCCTGTTCATGCCAGCCAGGATTCCAAAAGCAATACCTAATGGCAGGCCAATAACAGCGGCCAATATGACGCGGCCAAGACTTGATAAAACATGAGTGCTCATGAGGCAGTTATTGTCTAAGGCAATCGCAGCGCCAACGCCCGGGCAATCTTCCTGCAATAAGAATATGGCATCCCACACATCGCCAATCGGGGGTATGAAAACTGGCTCCAACCATTCAAATACAGTGTTTGCATGCCACAGGCTGATCAACACGACAAAAGGGATCGATCCCAGCAATAATTTGCGAATCCTTTGGCGCCCAAACCGGCGCTGAACAGCAATTGAAGCAATGGCAAGTACGCTCATCGTTGCACCAGCCCCCATCGCTCAATTGTATCGGCCTCAAGCGGCCGAAGCAGAAAGTGGTCAAGAACAATCCACGTTACGCCAATTAAAATCATACCAAGAATGACTTCGGTTGTTTTATCTGCGTCTTGCCCGGTAAAAATCATCCAGCCCAAGCCCTCCCGACCGGCCAGCATTTCGCCCGCAATCACGGCTCGCCAGGCAAAACCGATACTGAGCCTAGACCCTGTCGCAATATGCGGCATCGAGCCTGGAAGTAGAACGTCCTTCATAATCTGGTAGCGCGATGCACCTAAGGTTTTTGCCGCGTGGATATATCTGATCGGGACTTCTCTAACCCCTGATAGAACGGTATAGGCGATTGGAAAAAAGCTCGTATATAATATTACCACCAGCACGGTTGTGTCGCTATTGCCCCACCAAATCACGACGATTGGAAAAATCGCAATACCCGAAACCGATTGAAAAAAGTTCATCATCGGTTGAAATGTATCAGCGACCGTACGGTTTATGCCCAACAACAGCCCAAACGGAATACCTGCTGCCAATCCAATGGAGCTGCCAACAACCAGGCGAACTAAGGTATCGCTAAAGTAACTCGGGAGGAGCCCTTTATACAGCATATCAACCGATGACAGCGCCACTGCAATAGGCGACGGCAGATAGCGGGCAGGATTGGCAATTAAACTAGAAGTAATTGACCAGATAAAATATACGCCGACAATTAAGATCACCAAGTTCATGGCGTTTATTTGCAACAACTTATTTAATCGCCATACCAGGCTCGGGGTTTTACTCTTCTGTTGCAATTGAAACCTCCTCGCGAACCAGCCTCAGGATTTCATCGCGAGTACGAATAAATTCTGCATTGGAGTTCATATTAGCCCAAATTCGTTCTTCTCGCGGAATATTTATATCGACAATCTTTTTTATCCGGCCAGGCCGGGCCGAAAAAACAAAACAACGATCTGCAAGAAATGCTGCTTCATCAACTGAATGCGTAATAAATAGAATTGTCTTTTTAGTCGCGATGGCGATCCGACTTAAT